>JALVRC010000031.1:10298-18883 GCA_027025255.1 Caldifarciminota bacterium | reverse complement strand
AAGAAAAATCCATCTCAATAAAAAAGGATTGCAAAATCTTTACTGATATATTCAATGACATAAAGAATTCTTCTCTTGTGGATAAAATCAATATTGAAGAAAAAGAAATTAATATAGACAACTTTACCCATAAGCTTCGTATATTTAGTACTAAAACCAGTATAAAAAATAAATTCTATTATACAATAATTATACATGATATTACAAAAATTAAAGCATCCATACTTGCAGCAAAGTCCTTTGAAAAAATGTATAAACTCATATTCGATCATTCCTCACACCTTATTTTTTCAGTCAATACAGAGACAGAGATTTTAGACATCAATCCCTTTGCTGAATTACATACGGGGATTAAAAGAGGAGAGAAACTGCAAGACTACATCCTGGACAATTTAAACCTCTCATTAAAGGAACATAACGTACTTACAAAGCTCATATTTTATAAGGATAAAAAGAATAATATATATTCCGGGAAAATAAGTATCTTACCTATTCCTATACATAAAACATTTCTTATAATCATTGAAGACACTTCTTCCTTCTACAATACGCAAAAAGTAATAACAAGACTTAAGTTTTTAAAAAAGGCACTTATTGATAATTCTCCCAGCGGAATTATTCTAAGCGATAACCAGGGTAATATTAAAACAGTTAATATAGCTCTTTTAAAACTATTTAATAAAAAAGAGGTCCGCACCTTAAAGGACGTGAATCTTGATTTCCTTCTGGAAAGACTTACACACACACATATATACTATGAAGGGGATTTTGAATACAATAAAAAAATATTCCATATAATATCGCTAATTATACCTAATGAAGAATTCAAACAAGAGAACTATGAAATTTTAAGCTATATATATGAAAAAAAATAGCTATTTTATAAAGGTTTACGGATGTCAGATGAATGAATACGATAAGGGGATTATAAAAGCCCTAATGACAAAGAAAGGATTTATTTATACAGAAAAAAACTATGAAATTATAATATATCTTACCTGTGCTGTCAGAGAACATGCAGTAAAAAGACTGAAAGGGAACCTGAGAAGCGAAAAAAAGTATGTAAGAGTAGTTGCGGGATGCCTATCTGAAATGTTAAAAGAAAACCTTATCAAAGAGAAATTGGCAGAAATTGTCGTATCTCCTACTGCGTATAAAGTACTGCCAGAAAAAATTGAGGATTTTCTTAAAACACATGAAAACCTATTTATCTCCGGGGAAAACTACGAATCTTATGAAGATATAATCCCTGAGGTAAAAGGGAAAAGTTCGTATATTACTATCATGAGAGGGTGTAATAACTTTTGTTCATATTGTATAGTCCCGTATGTTAGAGGAAAAGAAAGATATAAATCTTATAAATCAATAAGAAAAGAAGCAATGGCTCTCGTGGAAAACGGCATTGAAGAAATATTCCTGATTGGACAAAATGTACTGGCATACAGGTGGGAAGATTTTGATTTTATATCCCTTCTTGAAGAAATATCTCTCCTGCCTAACCTCCTGAGAATAGGATTTCTTACATCTCATCCTTTTGACCTAACACGCAATATAATTAAACGGATGTCAAATATCAAAAAACTTATTAGGTATATGCACCTCCCATTTCAATCAGGATCAAATAGAATACTAAAAGCTATGAGACGAAAATATTCTATAGAAGAATATTTAGACAAAATTTATTTTTTAAAAGAAATTATGCCTGATGCTTACATATCAACGGATATTATTGTAGGCTTCCCTGGTGAAGAAGAGTCTGATTTTGAAAAAACCATTGACGTTGTAAAAAAGGTGAGATTTGATAGCGCATACATGTTCATATATTCTGATAGACCTTTTACAACAAGCAGATTAATGAAGAACAAAATACCTTACGAAGTAGCTCATAAAAGGTTTGAAACTCTTTTAGCACTGCAAAATAAAATAACGAAGGAGAAAGCTTTTGAAACTGTTCAAAACAAACCTATAGAGATTTTCCCCTTTAAAAAGAAAGGGGACATGTTCCTGGGAAAAATGTGGAACAACAGAATTGTTGCTTTTAGTGGCCAGGTAAACGAAAAAGGCCTAACCCCTGTAATACTTAAAGAAGTACGGGGCTGGACCCCATCTGGATATTCTATAATAAATAAGGAGGAAAACAAATGAGTGTCTTAAGAAACGTAGTCTTTTTAATTATATTTGCAGCACTTCTAATTTTTACATTTCTAAACTATGAATTTAAGGTCAGTGTTAACGTAATTGGAAAAATATATCAAAATATCCCTCTGGCTCTTATTGTTTTATATGCCTTCCTTGCCGGTGTTATAATTACTGGAATTTTCTCAATATTTGAATGGTTACATCAAAAATCAATCATTGGGAAATTGAAGAAAGAAAAAAGTCGTTTAAAGGAAGAACTTGACAAGCTAAGGAATTTACCTTTTGCAGAAAAGAAAGGATATCTACCACAAGAATTAATTGAGGAAGATGAGGAGGAAGAAAATGAATAACTATTACTATTACATAGGTGGAGCAATACTCCTTGT
Source organism: Caldifarciminota bacterium (assembly GCA_027025255.1). Lineage (GTDB taxonomy): Bacteria > Hydrothermota > Tepidihabitantia > B3-TA06 > JALVRC01 > JALVRC01. The sequence goes on along the minus strand of JALVRC010000031.1, from coordinate 16,358 downwards.
TATAATTATATTAATTATCTTACTTTTATTTAAAGGAAAGAAAAACAAAAATTCTGCCTTAAGGAAAAAAGAAAACAACAATATAGAAGGTGATCCTTACATTGTAGGACTCATATTAATGATTGACAAAGATTACGAGAAAGCGTATAAATACTTTAAAAAGGTTGTTATGCAAGATAGCGACAATATAGATGCCTATATTAGACTCGGAATATTAGCCAGGAAAAAAGGAGAATATGAAAAGGCTACGAACATACATCAATCCCTGACTGTACGTACATCACTCACCTCTTACCAGGAAAAACTTATTTATAGAGAGCTTGGAGAAGACTATATAGAAGAAGGCAGGCTTGAAAGAGCTATATCTGTATTAAATGAATACCTGCATTTAACATATGACGAAGAATACTTTAAAAAAACAGCCTCCCTTTACATTAAAACTGATAATCTCTCAGGACTTAAAGAATTCTTACAAACCTTTAGTAAAAGCTACTCCCAGGATTTTCTTCTACCATATTATCTTTATACAATAGACAAAGGAAAGGACAATCTCAAAGAGCAAGAGAATATGCTTGCAAAAATGAAAAAGTATGCAAAAAATCACCCGTATCTACTCTATTTGGAAGGTAAATTACTTTCTGAAAAGCAAGAGGTCAAAAAAGCTTTAAAAAAATACATAGAATGTATTGAAAAAAAACCTCAATATTATGAAATATGTCTTCCAAAAATATCAACAATACTTTTAGACCAAGGAGAATACGAGCGTATTGTTCCTATACTTGAAAAACTCGAGACAGAGCTACCTGAAGATATCTATATAAAAAGAGAGCTTGCTGATATATATAGAAAGAAAGGCTCAATCGCTCTTTCCAAAGATATGTATAATAAAGAGGAAAACATTATACTTCTTGTTGGGAAAATGTATCTATACAAAATACCTCAGGAAGCAATGGAAATTCTTAATAGCATTGATATGCTAATAAAGAAAACGCACTACACATGCCCTGTTTGCGGGAAAGAATCTTCCACATTTGAATGGATATGTAAAGAATGTGGAAATTTTATAGAAAAATGAACCTATTGATATTTATTACTCTTAAAGGGATCACCCTGTTCTATGATGGTGCTTTTAAAAAAGCTGAAAAAGAACTTAAATCTTTTGTAAAAGTAAGTAAGAATAAAGAAAAAAAAGCTCAGGCCTACCTATATCTTGGACATCTTTCCAATGCACAGGATGCAACTCTTTACTACACAAAGTCAATAAGATTAGGCAAAAGCCCTTATGCTGACAGTGCTATGCTGGAACTTGCTAAAATGAACTATGCTTTTGGATTTTATTATAAGGCACTTACAATTCTTAAAGAAGAACGTTCTATTTATCCTACCTCTTCTCTAAAAGAAGAGGTATTATTCTGGATTTATCACATATATATTATTACAGGAGAGGATAAGGCAGCACAAATCGTACACGATAAATTAAAACTATTGAATCCTACAAGCAAATACATTTCCTATTTAAGTAAACTTGAAATAAAAAAAACACCCTTGAATAATGCTCTGTATACCATTCAACTGGGTTCATTCAGGAATAAAAACAATGCACTGAAACTTGCCAACTCAGTAAAGAAAAAAGGATTTGATGCTAATGTAAAAGAGGTAAATATACAGGGGGTTATATTCTATAGAGTATGGTCCGGAGCATTTTCTACTCTCAAGGATGCGAAATTGGCTTTAGAAAACATGCATAAAAAAGGCATTGCCGGAGGAAGAGTAGTAAAGCGATAAATTGAAAGACTCTCCAATAATAGAACAGTATAAGAGTATTAAAACCCGTTACAGGGATGCACTCCTTCTGTTTAGAATGGGAGATTTCTATGAAATGTTTTACGAGGATGCAAAAACAGCATCTAAGGTTCTGGGAATAACACTTACAAGCAGAACATACAAAAAGGAAAAGTATCCTTTAGCTGGGATTCCTGTGAGAAGTCTTAACAAATATCTTAAAAAACTGATTGATGAAGGCCTTAAATTGGCTATCTGCGAACAGATGGAAAAACCTTCCAAAGGTAAAAAATTACTAAAAAGAGAGGTAGTTGAGGTAATTTCCCCGGGAACGATTACAAGGCCAGATCTTATTTCAGAGGCTGGATTTAACTATATATTTTCACTCTTTCCACGAGCAAATAAATCGGGAATTGCATATCTTGATGTAACCAATGGTGAATTTGTCGCTGGTATGGTTGAGAATAATGACATTAAAGCCTTAATTGCTAAACTTAATCCGGGTGAAGTATTAGCTCCTGAGAATACTTCAATTGATATATACTACACACCTGTTTCAGAAAAGCTTTACAATGAAACAGCTATAGAATTTCTAAAAACATATCTTGATGTTAAAGAACTCCCATTCTTTAAAAAGGAAGAGAACGCTGCATTAATCGCCTCAGGCGTGCTTTTAAAATTTGTTTCCGAGCAAAAAAAACAAACACTAAAGCATATACTACCCCCTAAAAGGTTTTTGAATACAAAATACCTTTATATGGATAGATTTACCATAAGAAACCTTGAAATTCTTAAAAGACTTTCAGATGGCCGAGAACAGGGGTCTCTCATATGGAGTATTAAAAGGACACTAACCCCACAGGGACACAGGACCTTAAAGAAATGGCTTCTTTTCCCTTTAATAGAGAAAAAGAGTATAATACAAAGACTTGATGCAGTTGAAGAACTTGTAAAAGACCGTAATGCCCTTAACGACCTAAGAGAGATTCTTTCCCTTACAGGAGATATAGAAAGATACAGTGCTAAAATCGTTACAAACAACATTAACCCAAGAGAGGTATTCTTCATAGCCAAGACCCTTGTCCTTGAAAAACAATACAGAAACTTCCTAAAACAAAGAAAGTCATCAAAACTCAAAGAACTCCACTCAAAGATTCCAGATATAGAAAAAATAGCCAAACAAATACTGGAAATGTTTGTAGAGAACCCACCTATAACTTCTACTGAAGGAGGAATATTTAAACCGTCTTCTATAAAAGAGCTTAAAAAACTTATAACCCTGAAAGAAAAGAGTAGAAACATTCTTAAGTCTTATGAAGAGGAAGAAAAGAAAAAAACAGGTATAGAGAAGTTACGGATAAAATATAACAATGTTTTCGGTTTCTTTATTGAAATACCTAAATCGTATCTTAGCAAAATCCCTTCTGAAAGGTATTTTAGAAAACAAACATTAACAAATGTTGAAAGGTTTGTAACTGAAGAGTTAAAGAAATTTGAAGAGGAGATTCTTACAGCTCAAGAAAAAGCTAATATCATTGAATACAATGAATTTAAAAAGCTACAGGATGTTTTAACACAACATATCAAAAAAATAATAGATTTCGCTAACATCACTTCAGAACTTGATGTCCTATCAAGCTTTGCAAGTATTGCAATTGAAAGACATTTTATAAGGCCAAAGATAAACACAAATAAAGCCATACATATTGAAGCTTCACGACACCCTGTTATTGAAGCTTCCCTAAAAGAAGAATTTATTCCCAATAATATAGAACTAAATGAAAACATACCAGCCATTATTCTTACAGGACCCAATATGTCCGGTAAATCTACATATATGAGACAGGTTGCTCTAAATGTTCTTCTTGCACAGGCAGGCTCTTTTATCCCGGCAGACAAAGCAAGCATCGGAATAATAGAAAGAATATTTACTCGTATTGGCGCCAGTGATGACGTATCTCAGGGAATTAGTACATTCATGGCAGAAATGATTGAAACTGCCAATATAATTTTAAACGTAAATGAAAAAAGTCTTGTTATCTTGGACGAAATAGGAAGAGGGACATCAACGTATGATGGCATGGCAATAGCATGGGCTGTTATTGAATCATTGATTGAAAAACTTGCTCCTCCATTTGTACTATTCGCTACCCACTACCATGAACTCAGTAGACTTGAAGAACTTTATAAAAAAATAAGAAATTATCACTTAGAAATAGAAAGGAACAAAGGGAAAATTGTTTTTCTTAGAAAGCTAAAAAAAGGGCCATCTGATAAAAGTTATGGGATAGATGTGGCAAAACTTGCAGGAATTCCCCTTCATATTATAGAGAAAGCAAAAGAAATATATGACACATTTGTTAAAAGCGAAGAGATAGATATTAAAAAGGTGAAGAAAAAAAGACCTGTACAGTTGAATCTCTACAACGAAGATGAAAAGGATAAGGTACTTTTACGGCTTAAAGAAATTGACCTTAATCATATTACTCCTGTTGAGGCATTGAATCTTCTTGTAGAGCTAAAGAAACTCATATCATAATCACCCCATAATTGCCTCTATAAACCTTTCCTTATTAAATTTAAAAAGATCTTCCTCACTTTCTCCTGTCCCTATAAAGTATACCTTAAGCCCTAACTCCCTGTGAATTGAAAAAACAACTCCGGCTTTTGCTGTTCCATCCATTTTTGATATAATCAATCCTGTAAGATTAGCAATCTTTTTAAACTCTTTGGCCTGTCCAAGTCCGCTCCTCCCTGTTGATGCATCAAGTATCATTATGGAATAATCAGGCTTCCTCTTAAGAATCTTTTCCGAAACCTTATTGATTTTTACAATCTCTCCCATTAAATCACGTCTGGTATGCAATCTACCGGCAGTATCTACGATTACAGGATTATACCCCTTTTTCATTGCCTTTTCCAATCCGTCATAAACAACACTTGCAGGATCCTGTCCTTTTATAGAACGTAAAATATCTACTCCGACCTTTTTAGCCCATTCAGATAGTTGTTCATTGGCAGCATCCCTGAATGTATCTGCAGATACTATTAAAGGTCTATAAGCTTTAAAATACTTTGCAAGTTTTGCAACAGTAGTTGTTTTCCCTGAGCCATTCACTCCAAAAACCAGAATTACCGTAGGCTTACTTACAAGAGTTAGTTCTGCCTCAACCTCCTTAAGCTCTACTAATAGTTTTCTCCTTATACAATCTTTATCCTCACCACATTCTTTTAAAATCTTATCCGTTAACTCTACACCAACATCTGATTCTATAAGGGCCTCTTCAATTTCATCCAAATTTTTTGCACGTATAAAAATATTCCTTATACCCTTTAGCGCACTTTTTAATATATTCATACAACCTCCTTTAAATTCACAGAGACTACTTTAGATATTCCAGGTCTGTCTTCAGTCACCCCTAAAAGCCTATCAGCTATTTCCATTGTTTTTTTATTATGAGTTACCACTATTATCTGGGTAATTTTTTTAATATGCTTTAAATATTCTGAGAATTTTATAATATTTTTATCATCCAGCGGAGCATCAAGCTCATCCAATAAAAGAAACGGTGCTGGGCTTATTTCAAACAGAGAAAAAAGAAAACTGATACCCAGCATTGCTTTCTCTCCGTCTGAAAGCTGTATTAGCCTTTTGGTTTTCTTCCCGCTTGGAACTGCTCTCAAATATATTCTTGAGGAAAATATATCACTCCCTTCAAAAACAATCTCTCCCTTTCCACCTGGGAAAAAGTACTCAAAGATTTTTTCAAAAGCCTTTTGAATCTTTGGAAAAGTTTTATTGAATAGCCTTCTCACCTCTGCTTCAATACCCTTAAGCATTTGTTTAAGTCTTTTAACTGCTTCTGTAATATCATCGTACTCTTTTTTAAAACTTAAATAACTTGCTTCTGCAACCTGAAAAAAATCCTCTGCTTCAAAATTGAGTTTACCAAGTTTTTCCTTTTTTTCTGTAAGCAATACTTTCTCAGATATAAGCTCTTCTATGCTATTGTTCAGAAGTTCCTCATTAAAATCTATGCTTTCAGGGGCTTTGAGTCTTAATTCCTCTATTTTATCCTTTAAGCTATCTTTATCTTTTGTTATTCCGGTAATCCTAAGCTGTATCTCTTTAATGTTTTCTTTTAAAACCTCTATCTCGCTCATAATCCTCTTACTCTCATTATAGAGCTTATCAAGCCCTAAGTCAAAAATCTCCTTTTTAAGTATATCTATCCTGTTTATCAGGGAGGAAAGATAAGCCTTCTTTTCATCAAAAAT
>JALVRC010000031.1:0-10288 GCA_027025255.1 Caldifarciminota bacterium | reverse complement strand
TAACTGCACCGAATGACCAATCTCTGATCTTTTCAGGTGAAGCTATTCCTATCTTAATACCTATATAATCCGACGGATCTTTAGGTTTTTCATCAAAAATCTTAGCAAGCCTTAATTTATTTTCTTTTGCTCGTTCCATATTCTCTTTTATTGTCCGAATTCTGTCATTAAAATGTTTCTCATCCTCATTAATATTCTTAAGTTCTTCCTGCTTTATTTCTATCCTTTCTTCAACGGATTTAATTTTAAGCTGCTTATTTTCCTGAGCCTTTAAAAACCCTGATATATAAACCTTTTCCTCTTCTAAGTTTTTAATAAGCCTTTCTATCTTATTCGTAAGATTAGATAAGGTTGCTTCTATCTCATTATGTTCTTTTAAATAGCCATTATATTGTGTTTTTACCTTTTCAATCTCCTCCATAACAAAAGAATTCTCCTTAATGAATTTCTTCTTTCTATTGTTTAAATCCAGCATTTCTTTCTTTCTATATGTTATTTCTCTTCTTATATGGGAAATAACATTCTTAATCTCAAGAAGCCTTGTTGAAAGCTCCTTCTCTTTACTTAAGAAATCCTTCCAAATGGCATCAAGCCTCTTTTTCTCCTTTTTGCTTAAATCCAATTCCTTGTTCAAAGCCTTACTTTCTACGAGCAACTTATCCATCTCACGACTTAATGCAAATGTCCCTTTCATATTAAGTTCACCCTTAATAATACGTCCATCAAAGTATATTCCACCTTCCCTGGATATATAAATGCCCTGTTCTTTCTCAAATTTCTCAATAGCCTCGTTAAGAGAAGAAACCACTCTGGTTCTTTCCAGAATATACCTTAATACAGGAGGAATCGGGCCCTTACGTACCTCAACTAAATCCATAAGAGATTTCTCCATCCTGTTATATACTGGGTTCATTCCTATTGGAAGAAATTCATCTCTGTTCTCAGATAGCTCATTAATGTTAAACCTTTTAAAAGGAAGAGGTTCTAACAAATAAAACAATGTTTCTACATAAGGAATAAGCTCTGCAGGGAAAGAAACATAATTATGTATATAAAGGGCATCGCTTGTTTTTGTAAAATTCAAAAGCTCCTTTTTTAAAATATTAAGCCTATGATTAATGGTTAAAAGCTCACTCTCCATATTTTCTATATGCTTTATTAAATTAAGTCTTTTATTTTTTGTTTCTTCAAGCTCCTCTTTTATTTGGGAATGTCTCGGGATTAAACTCTTTTCCTCTTTTTCAAGCTTAATCAAATTATCAAGGTTTTTCTTATTACTTTCCTCTATTGAACTTAACCTCTTATCTAAGACTTTTATATCGTCATCTAACACCTCTTTCCTTTTCTCAAGCTCAGATAAGATTATCTTCTTTGATACTATCTCATTCTTAAGCTTTATATATTCTGAATCCTTTTTTGCTCTTTCACTCTTAAAAAAAGAAAGTTCTTTTTCAAGGCTACTCATTTTGTTTTTATGTAAAATAAGCTCTTCTCTTTCCTTTAATAGTTCTTTATTCAACTGACTATATTCTGTTTTCAAGGATAAAAACTCATCTTCTACAGCCTTTTTTCTCTCTTTTCTTTTAAGAAAATATTCCTGTTCCTGCTCTTCTGATTTTTTAAGATACGCTATCTCATCTTCATAATGCTTTATCTTTTCCTCTATCCTGATTATCTCTTCTTTACTTTTATCCCTTTTAATATAGTTCTTTTCTAACTGCTCTTCTATTTGTTTTTTTTCTCTCTGCTTTTTTCTAATATTCTGCTTAAGAATATTTACTTCTTGCTCATACTTACTTTTCTTTGAAAGAAGATCTCTTTCCTCGCGCGTATATTTATCAAGCTCCCTACTAACATCTGTGTACGCATCTTCATACTGTTTAAGATTTTTTAAATATACTACGTAATCTAAAACCTTAATTCTGAAACTTATCTCTTTAAATCTTCTTACCTTTTCAAACTGACGTTTAAGCTGTTTATATGTCTTCTCTTTCTCTTTAAATAAAAGTCTTGCTTCTTCAAGTTTCAGTGTTGCATTTGAAAGATTTCTCTCGGCTTCTTGCTTTCTTTCTTTAAAAACATAGATACCTGATGCATACTCTATATATTGCTTTATCCTTCCGGTAATAACATCCTCAAGCGTATACCTGTCAAACACAATATATGAATTCTTCCTCATTCCTATACCGTATAAAAGCTCAGATACATCCTTTATCCTTGCAGAGTTATTATTAATCCATAAACTGTTTTCACCAGACCTATACAGTTTTCTCCTTATCTCCACCACTTCATTATCTCCTATCTGCACATTTAATTTAACATCTGCAAATCCCATAGGATAAGAACCCTTACCTCCATAAAATATAACCTCTTCCATATTTTTTATACGCAAACGAGAAGAAGAATGCTCACCTAAAACCCATCTTATTGCATCTATAATATTACTTTTACCCTGACCATTCGGCCCTATGATTACATTTATACCCTTAATAAGCTCAATGGTTGTCCTTTTGGCAAAAGATTTAAAACCATTAAGGGTTATACTAATTAATGACAAAATACCACCTCATTTAAAAATTATATACAATTATACCAAAAAGTCAATAAACGTATATATTATTAAGAAGATAGATAGAAATAAAACCCCAACAGACCTTCAAACCTTCTCTGCTCTTATTACAACAAATCCCCCTTTACCATAACCCATCTCTATAGGTTCAACTGTGTTAATTTCTTCAAGCCTATGAAAAAGCGTTTGTAAAAAGTAAAGGCGCTTAAAACCTATCTTCTTAATATATTTCACTATTTCATCTACAGAAAAGAAGGTAGCGTCTTTATAAAAAACATTCTTATTCTTATTCTGCTCATATGTTCTTCCTATCAAACTCTTTCTGTCTATAAATCCCACAATCAACACACCTCCTTTTTTTAAGATGCGCCAGACTTCTTTTAACGCCTTTTCAATATTATCTACAAAACAGATCGTTGTAGTAATGAGAACAAAATCAAATGTGGCATCGTGAAAAGGCATATTTTCTGCTGTACCCCTAAAAATCTTAATCCCTCTCCTTCCTGCTAACAGAGCCATATTCTCTGATGGTTCAAGCCCGTATTTAATTCCTAATGGATGAGCAAACCTCCCTGTACCCACACCAATTTCTATACCTTCTCCCTTTTCTGGTAAAACCCTCTCTATTGCTTTAAGCTCAGATATATACGCAAACCTGTGCCTTTCAAACCATTCCTCATACTGTAAGGTGAACCTATCAAAAGCGGCTGTTTTAGCCATTATCCAGATTTAATCCAACAAGAAGCTAATTCCTGATAATCATTACTCTTTTTTTATAAATCATTCCATTGACCTTAATCAGCACAAAGAATAAACCACTTCCTTCCTCAATCTCAAAAGTATATTTGCCCTTTTGCTTTTCAGATGCTCTGAATACTCTTTTCTGACCGGCAACATCAAATACCATGATTTCAACATAAGCCTCATACGGAAGTGTGAATGATAACGTCCCATTTATAACCTTCAGTCTCATCTCTTCTTCACACTCTTCTACAGCATGATGGGGCTCACCAATATCAAGAATGACACCTTCAATATAGTTCATTCCATAGGGCATTCCAGTAAGGGGAAAACTATACCAGCCATTGTATGCACCTCCCCATCCAAAATTTAAGTGATAACAATCATCAGTGTTGTATCCGTCAACAACAACATTATGCCCATACTGAGGTATAGAATCAACAATTCCCATATGCGCAGGCATACCATTCTTCATGTTTTCACTGAGTTTTTCAAAAAGATCTGCATCTGTAGTATCCATTAGCTTACAGGTGTTAAATCCAAATCTTTTATAAGCGTCATACGCCTGGGAAATTCCAAAAGTTCCGGAAACAGAGGATGTAAAAACCTGATGAGCTGCTACTCCACATGCATATACAAGTGCTGCCTTATCAGTATTATTAATAGGCCTTTTTTCATTATATTTTTGCTCAAGCGTATCAAGGTACTCATTCAATTCCTCCCATGAAGGGAAATCATATGTTTCATGGTCATTATCAATCCAGTAGTTCCTTCCTCCATACGAATGGTAATAGTCATCTCCATCACTAAAAAGAGTATTGTTTAAATTTTTCTGGAAGTTCAATATTTGTGACATAGCTATAGCAGGACATCCAGCAACACTCCTCTCTCCATCCAGTGGATCAATAGGACACATATCATTATACGGTGACCCCTGTGACCAATTCTCCTGTAGCCACCCACCAGTGGGAGTACTCCCCTCAGGAGGCCACTGCTGGAAATTGTTTTTAGGCTCTGTATCATTGTAAATATACCTGTACCACAATTGCCTTATTTCAGGCATTGTATAAGAAGCTTTCTTTAATATTTTAATACGCTCTCTAAGGTCGTTTATTATAAGCCTGAATAAAGGGTTATACTCCTCTGCTTCAATATAAGAGTTATTTTCATAAGCATAGGCAATAACAGGAACAAGCTCATCATTTGCACAAACAACAATATATCCCCTTGGTGATAGATTAAAAACGTAGGCAATTGTATCTTTTTTTATGTGTAAAACAATTGTATTCTTAATTGAAAAATCCTCTTTACTGTCAATGATTAATTTGTGCTCTGCAACTAATCTTGCTTTTGAAAAACTAACAAAAACACCGTATGCATTTTTAGAAAAAACAACTAAAAAGAAAAAAAATAAAAATACCTTAATGTTCTTCATAATAAACTCCGAATTAATAAAAGGTTAACTTTATCTTGGTTTTATCAGAAGGATGAATCCTGCACTTTACTGTTTTACCAATATATCCTTCAATCTTTTTAACCACCTCTGTTGGCAAAGACACCTCTTTTGAAAAGACATACGGTTCACCTTCTTCTGGGAAAACCTCATATGTTATCTTAACAACTATATTAAATCCAGCACTTTTACCTGTTGGAACAATTTCTTTAACCTTTGCCTTACCGTTCCTACCGTATAACTTTGTTGAAATATTATCATCCTCTGACCACTTATTACCAAATGTTGGCATACTCTCATCTATCTTGGCATTATAATCAAAAACCACTTTTGTTTTGTCTTTGGGATCCACCCTAACAGGAAAACTAACCCCGGGTTGAAATTTAGCTACATCCGCCCTTGGAATGATACTGTCAAAACTTACCCTGTATGGAGCGCTGTTGCCAATTTTTACCTCAAGCTGAAGATTAAGAACAGGTTGATCATTAATCGTCATAACCCCACCTCTACTGTTTTCTCCTATATAAATAACGGTTGCAGTCGCAGGTATTCCTGTATTTCTTATTCTCTCGGCTTTTTTACCCGAACTCAAAAAAAGGGTAAACTCCCCAGAAAACATATTCTTTAAAACCATAACAACAGGAAGTAATACAGAAATCATCAGTAAAGAAAAGGATACAACCATGTATATATCCCATCCGCTCTTTCCAATAAATCCCTTTATTTTATCTTCTAAAATACCTCCAACCATTAAAAACAACATTGGAACAATAAACAAAGCAAAAGAAACAAATATCCTTCCTGGCTTCTTCTTATTTTGATATTTATTATACTGCATAAACGCTTATTTGTAAGATTTCCATAGATTATAGTATGCTTTAAGTAAAGGGACAAACTCCTTTGTAGATTTCTGGTTCCCTTCTGTATTAGGATGATCATCACCGTCTGAGTCATAGTAAAGTTCATTCGGATGTTTACTGTCTACTGGGCTATCGGATACTATATGCTCAATATAACCACCATTTACCCAGTGGTGATTATTGGGATCAGTAAGCACATTGTAGAAATCAAAGACCCAGACATTCCCCTTTGTATAGGTTGAGAGCCATCCTGTATCATAATTTATTAGCCAGTTAGTAAGCTCTCTTGTTTTATCATTGTTTGAAATGTCTATCATCGGTGGAGGAGTTATTAGAATAAAAAGCTTATCAGTATGCTTTTCAAAATATGATAGCAATGCCTTATACAGGCTCTTTTCATCTTCAATACTCCCTCCAACGTCACTGTTAGGAAAACAGGATTTAAACATAATTATCTCGTTCTCTCCTCCTGGGTCATCAATCTTATTTGTGTAGGTATTATTACCTGTTGTTTTATATACAGAAGGCATAACAATATCGTTAAACCAGTACTGCCAGTCCTCAGTATCGGTATGGTCTCCCATTGTCTCATATTGAGCTGAATCAGGATGATCATCCCATCCATAATAACACTCTGTAACATAAAAGTTATTTTCATTTAGAGTTTTTCCTAAATTTCCATTTCCATCAGCAAGCCAGTTAGCACCACAACTGTGATGAATAAAGATAAGCTTAACAACTGCTCCTGGCATTGTTGTATCTACTGCTTTGCTAAAAACATACTTACCTGGGGTGTTATTATTGCTATTTTCATCTGAAGTAGTACAACCAACCAACATTAATAATAATATAGAAAGCATAAAAAATATTTTCTTCACACAACCTCCTTTTTTTTATTATATACAAAATAAATTATCTGTCAATAAATTAAATTACTATATAACAATTTACAAAAACAAGGGAATTGTTCTTTCTACTAAACATTACCCTAAACTTTTAAGCCTGTAGCCTTACATAGAAGTCCGCCCTTTTATTGAATCTAATAGTATCTTGCCTTGCCCTTCAGAACGTTTATTCCATGTAAAAATCCCTTGTAAGCATACTATCAAAAGTACTCGATAAAGTTAAACACAATACATATTATAAATGCCTGTTAAGTATTTATCCTTTTTTCTAAAAACCAGAGCATCAATACTTTTTTAAAACTCTATTCTGAATCCTCCTACGAACATAAAACCCCATTGATATGTTGGCTTTATCTTAAGTGAATCACTGTCCCATATATATTCACGTATATTTTCTCTATTATAAACATTCTGCAGCTCCCAGTAAGACTCAATGGAAAAATATTTATAAAAATCCTTCTTTGACAGTCTTAAATCTAACCTATGATAATCAGGATATTTCTCGAGGTTAGAATAGTCCCTTACGGGATACCCTGCGCTAACACTTTTAAGTGAATCTATAGGATAATAGTATCTACCTGAACTCCACGCAAATTTCCCTCCCAGGCTAAAACCCTTAGGTAAAGAAAAACTTGTAGTTAAACGGAGAATATGGCCGGGTGCATAAATTGAGTGCACTGTATCTTTACTCAAGGGGACGAAAGCTGTGTTGTTAAAAGAGTATGTAATATTTGCAAAAAAGCCCTTTGAAAGCTTCTTCTGAAGTGTAATATCTATACCTTTAACAGTTCCCAAACCTTCTGATACAAGTGTATCAAAGTTTATAAACCCCTCATAGGAGCCGCCTTCATTCAAAAGAATCCTCATTGAATCTTCCTTATCCACTGGATAATCGCTGTAATATTTTATGTATCCATCAATGGAAAGCCTTGTATCCTCTCTTAACAGGTATTCAAAACCTGTTATGTAGTGAATACAGGACATATCCTTTAGCGAACTGTTCGCATCATTTGCAGTAAGCCATATCATCTGTGGATGTTCATGATACCATCCCCATCCGAATTTTAATTTCAATCTGTCAGCTATATCGTAAGATAGGGAAACTGTCGGAGAAAAGGATAACTGTGATGTATAATCAAAATATGTTGCATTAATGCCAAAATTGGGTCTAAAACCTCTAAGTCTCATGGAAACACTTGTATACATCTCCGTATCAAATGTATTTCCAGTTTTACTTACAAGCGTATCCAGAGGGATATTTGTATTGCCTGTTGAATCTTCCTTAAACGCTAAATAATGATATATATCTCTGTAAAAATATGTTGCTCCGGCATTAAGATTAAAAATGCTCACTGGTATAGTTATTCGGGAGGATAACTGAAAATAAGGCTCTTTTGAATTATTTATAAAAGCAAACATATAATTATTCTTTTTCGTTTCAATATCAAGGCCATATTTCGGATTTATATATGCAAAAGAAAGCTCCATCCTGCTAAGAAAAACATATTTATTTAGTCCTATAGAAAATATGTCCATACCAAACCTATCATATACATCCATACCCTCCCATCCAGATATATCAATCCAGCTATCTGCGCGAACAATATGAGTAAAGATTCTATCCCTTTTGTTTAGTTTGTATGATAGCTTGGTATGAAATGTATAATACTCAGGGATGCCTGCTAAATCAAAAACTCCTAACTTACTCAATATATCAAGAAAACTCTTTTTAAATGATATTAAGTAAGAGAGCCTATTAATATGACCGTCAAGATTTAATCCTAATCCACCCATAGAAAGATCAAACGCATAAACATTATTATCATAACTCCCATCTCTTGTTTTAAGGTTTATAACTGATGAAAGCGCATTAGGATAGGTAGCATCATAACCACCCGCATAAAAAGAGAGCTTCTTTACAAAATCTGGATCTATTATTCCAATAGTTCCCCCTGTAGAGCCAAGAGAAGAAAAAAGGCTTAATGTAGGTAGTTTAATGCCATCCAGAAGATATAGATTCTCATCAGGAGAACCACCCCTCACAACTATATCATTTCTGTCGTCCGAAGGAATACTAACTCCTGTCATTGTCTGTATCATTCTTGATACATCACCTGTAACCCCAGGCATATCTTTTATCTCTCTATTTGAAAATTCCATCTCTGAGACAGAATTAGCAGACATACTCCTGAAATATGAGGCAACAACCTTTACTGTTTTTGTTCTTATTACCGAGGGAAAAAGTTGAACATCAATAGAATATGTCCTATGAGACTTTACATACACATTCGAAATTACACGCGTTTTATAACCAATCATTGAAAATTCAACCTCATGTATACCTACTGGAACATTGTTAATGCTAAACTCTCCATTCTCACCTGTTGCGGTTCCAAACTCAGTTCCTCTTACAATAACATTAACATATGGTAATGGTTTACCGTCTTCATCAATCACATTTCCGTTAATACTGCCAGTTAAAACACCAAACAAAAAAAATATCATGAACTCTCCTCAACACCAAAACCTCCATATCCTCCATTTATATCTATAGTTGTATTCTCCCCCACTACAGAGAGTATAATCAGTGTAAAAGCCATACTACACCTCCTTTGTTTGTTTTATTTTTTTTAAGATTGACGCTATACCATCAAGATAAACCTCCATTTCTTCAAGACCTTTCTCTGTAATATATACCTCAGTATGAGGACGCCTATTTTTAAAAGTCTTTTTTATTTTTATGTATGCTGCATTCTCAAGCCTGCGTAAATGGGCTGACAGGTTCCCATCTGTTAAGTGCAATTTCTTTTTAAGCACCTTAAACGAAAGATGTTTATTCATGAAAAGATTTACCATTATAGCAAATCGTGTTTTTTCATGAATTAAAGCATTAAGCTCTTTCATTGTTTTTAAACCCTGCAATAAACATATAAGAAAACACTGCCATAAAAAAACCGGTTATTCCATGAAGAAGTATAATATAATCAGATAGACCAAACATTATTAAGAGACTAAAGCCAACGAAAGTCCATATTCCAAGAAGCAAAATCTTAATACGGGTAAATAAACCTGTAACAATAAGCCCTATTGCATTGGCAATAATAAATGTGTATCCAACACTGTTTTCTACGTTTGCCACACTGAAACCAAAGGATAATAAAACAGCAAGCATCATAATAATCATCCAGAAGAATCCAATCTTAGCTGAGATATAAAAAGGCATAGGCTTATCTTTCCACCTACTAGGCGGTAGAAATCCTATAAATAGGATGAAAAGTGTAAGTAGAATATAAAAACTTACGCCTGTATCTACCTTAAATAAATATAAACCCAACATTACAAGCGTAAACAAACCCCAGATAATAATACCTTCAATATACTCCTTAAACAAAATATTCAGGATATACCCTACAACAGGCATTAAAATAAACCATATATACCCATTAAGTAAAGGTATAAATATATCAATAAATGAACCGAGAAAAATGTATATTCCAAAAACAACAAGATATTTCCATAGAACATCCAGTCCTCTTTCTGTAGTCTGACGAAGCTTTTTTATGTAGCCTACGGTCTCTATTATTTCATCAATTTCTTTGTTTTTAAACTGCTTTTTTACTGTATTCATAATACCTCCTTAAAATAAATTACTTTGTAAAACAAAGTAATTTATTTTACATGATTTTTTAGAAATGTCAAGTAAAAATTTATATCTAAAATGGAAATTTGTTTATTATAAAAATAAATGGTGCCTTAATAC
>JALVRC010000030.1 GCA_027025255.1 Caldifarciminota bacterium | reverse complement strand
CATGGAAGCCCCGGGTTACAAATCAGTACAGAAGGTAATACTTACAAGATAATAGAATAAATACCAAACTCAGCGGAGGAAGGTGTATCCTTCCTCCGCTTTTTTTATTTTTACTACATTATTTTTTCTTGACTTTTAAAAAAAAATAGATAATCTTATATTATGAGAGTTTTAGAGAATGAATTGGGTTTATCGCATGAATCGGATATGAAAGAATTACTTATAAAGAAAGGCATAGAGATAAAGAAAATTACTAATTTACTAAAGGATTTAGAAGGATTTGTTTCATATAGGGTTATTAAGGATTCTAATGGCTCTTATATTATTAATAACAATCAAAGTCTTAAAGTGGATTTGTCTGAATTGTTTTATAATAAAGTTGTTTTCTTTAATGGTAAAATGCTCTTAAAGTATGAAGACATAGATAAAAACCTGGGGAGTGGCATAATCAGTTTGTCTAATATAAGAGAAAATCTAAGACTTTCTGAAGTTCTGTGTGATAGACTTTATTATTTAAACCCTCCTATCTTGAGAGGTGATATTCAAGGAGTTTTTGGTCTGAAATTGTATTTAAATGATTTAATTTATCCTTCTTTTCAAATAAAACAGCATGAAGATGGCAATTTTGTTAAACAGGAAAGTAATATCAAAGGTGTAAGAGGTTTTCATCTTTATAAATTTTCACCAAAGACAATAAATCAGGACATATTTTTTAAATGGAGACTTTTTTCTTTTGGGATTCGTAGTATACACCCAGTTATTGATCTTGTTAACTTTGTGAGTTATTATTACGGGTTACCTATGCATGTTTTTGATTACGAAAAGATTTTATTCCCTTTATCAATTGATACAGCTCAGACCGGAGAGATTTTTTATTCACTTAAAGGAGATGTGAAATTAAGAGGAGGAGAGATTATTGTAAGGGATAGGAATAATGAGATAATATCTCTTATGGGTTTGCAAATAGCTAAGAATGTAGGAGTTAGTAAAGATACTAAGTTATTTCTTTTATCAATTACTGATTTACATCCAAATTTAGCTTATCATGTTTTTTTTGAAAAAGAAGATATTTATTCCTCTTCAGCTTATTTTTTAGTTGGGGGAGTATTTTATCCGGCCATTCCCTCTGCTTTAGAATTTATTGAGAAAAATATATCCTCGAAGCTATTCCCTCTTTATGTAAAGCATATTACAGAGAGTATAAAAATAGAAATAGATAAAAATAGGCCTATAAAAAAGAAAGAAATGGAGAAGAGAGGTTTTGTCTTTGATGAAAACGCAGTTTACATACCCCATTATAGAGAAGACATTATTTCCTCAAAAGATTTGCGCATGTGTGAAGAGCAAGATTTCTTAACTCAAGAAGAGAATAATGTAGATATCCCATCCTGGAATTTTACAGGAGATTTATTAAATTTTACCAGATTCAAAAGGATTTTTAGAAGGAAAATGAGTGATGTATGTAGATATAATGAAATCTATTCCTTGCATATTTTGTCTGAGGATAAGAAAAATGAGGACGGTTTAATTTTTGCTTCCTCTTACAGGGGTTTTTCTTTATATCCTTTTAGTTTAGTTCCTTCAATTGAAATTCATACTGATTGGAATTCTGTTGAGAATGGTGCTTTTGAGATAGGAAAAGTTTGGAATATATATTCACATAAAGAAGAGACTATAGCTTCTTTCGTTGATGATAGATTGTCCTTTATTAACAACCCAGAGGAATTTTTTGTTGCTTCAAAACTATTTTATATTTTAAAAATAATTTCAGGTATATTTTTCTGGAAGTTAGTAATAGATAAAAAAGGTCATTTTCTGTTTTCGAAAAACAATATTCTTTTCTTAAAATTATATAAAGAAAAGGACCGTTGGAGTGGCGATGTATATTTAGAAAATCTTTACAAATTTTATGAAGAGATTAATAAAAGCCATTTCATAGATGATAATAGATATAGCTATAGCTTTGTGTTAGAATGTTTTCTTAAATATATGAGTTTGGGAGAGCTATTAAGAACTTTTGTTTTGTTTATAAAGGGTGTTGATTGGTATTATTATATTTTAAATTTTAAAGATAAGCAGGCTAAAATAAAGATTTATTTCTTTTCCAAAAAAAGTATAAAAAGAAGATTTATTCAAGAGTTCATAGATAGATTTAAATTGGTCGTAAACAATAAAG
>JALVRC010000029.1 GCA_027025255.1 Caldifarciminota bacterium | reverse complement strand
ATATAAAAGACTGGAAGAGATTTACTGTACTTATGGCAAATAATCCCTTAATGAGGAAGCAACTCTCTTCTAACATAAAAGAGATTATAAAGAAAGATAAGCTTACCAAAAAAGATAAAACAAGTATAATAAAAGATTTAAACAGAATAATTGAAAATTCTCAGCTTTATTTAACCAATTCAGACAGCAAAGAAGAAGACAAAAATACTATTAGCAAGTACAATAGAAAAACCCTTGAGCAGTTATTTCCCGGTATTATATCAAAAGCACTATACCCTCAGGGAAGTTTGTACGAAACAACCCTTCTAAAAAAACTTTTTATAGTACTTGCTGGTCCAATCGCAAACACTATTTTTGCCTTTTTAGTCTTTTTCTTCCTTTTATGGCTTAACGGACAGGAGTATTTAGCACCTGTCTTATATGTAAAAAATCCGTCCCTACCTCTCAAAACAAAAGATACAATTTTACAGGTTAACAATAAAAGCATTAACACCTATTCGGATTTTTTAAAAGCACTAAAAACAAACGAAACAAATACAATAAAACTTAAAAGGAAAAATAAAATATTATCTGTAGAACTTAACTATACCGAAGAGATGGATAGCATTCTCTTACCCTTTTTAAATCCTGTTGTCGGGGGTGTTGCTCCAATGACACCTGCCTATGAAAAAGGTATAAAACTCAATGATACAATAGTAAAAATAGATGGGAAAGCTATTGAAACCTGGTATGATATTACAGAAACACTAAAGGATACAACTGAACACCTTATTACCATAGCCCACAACGAACAAAAAAAGATAAAGATTAAACCAAAATATCTATCATTAATAAAAAGACATGGAATTGGTATTCAGGTCTCTCTTGGTAAAAAAGAAAAACTTCCGTTCTTTACTGCTTTTTATGAAGCAGGCAATAAAACAATTGATACGTATGTTCTTATTACACAATTCTTCTATAAAGTATTTGTAGGGAAACAATCCATTAAAGAATCTGCGGGAGGCCCTATTATGATAGCACAGATTTCCGCAGAAGGAGCAAGATTAGGGATAGTTTACTTTATGGGTTTTTTAGCTTTGATATCACTTAATCTTGCATTTTTTAATCTTATCCCTCTTCCTCTTTTTGATGGTGGCAGAGCCTTTATTTTTATATTTGAAAAATTAACCCAAATAAAACTTACGCAGAAAGCATGGAAAATACTTCTACAGATAAGTTATGGTCTTGTACTTATATTAATTGTCCTTGTGTCATTCAATGATATTTTAAGAATTCTGAAAAAATGAAATATGTTGTTGTTTATCCTGTATCAGAAGAAAAGCTTTTTAAAAAAGGAGCTTTGCCAAAAGGCAACCATTTAGCAAATCGTCTACCCTTTGATATCAAAATCTTCTTTAATCTATTACCTGAGAATAAAAGGCTTATAAATGAAAGAAAAACAAGCTATAATATCAACAGAGCTAACTTTTATTTTATATATGTAGATTTTCACAATGTAAAGAGAGCGATTGAACTGATATCAATGATCGGCTCAGACAGAGTACTAATGTTCGGACCCGGTTTTACATACTACATTGATCTTTTAAAGAAATTTGCTTCGGGAATAAAAGGCTATGCCCCTTCTATTATAAAAAAGATTCTCTCGGATATAGAAACAAACCAGGTAAAAAAAATTTATATTGCCCGTTCAAAAGCCATTGTCTACAATACAAACCTTATCTCTGAAGAAGTATCTTTTATCTCTACCTGTACATGCTCAAATGAATATAAAAAAACCTGCAGTTTTCATCTTTTTAACAGTGAAAAATTCTTTAAAAGAAACGTTGAAGAAGTTATAGGAGAAGTCCTTCACAAGCATTCCAAACGCCTATATTTAATAGATGATGACGTGTCTGCCTATCCAGAAGAATATAAAAAACTTTTCTACAGATTATGGCCTTTAAACAAAGAATGGGTCGTCAATGCTGGATCAAAGCTTTTTGAAACAAATCTAATTCCACTCCTTTCAAAGGCTGGAGTTAAACTTATAGTGTTAAATAATTCCTGGATGGACAAAGAAATATTCAGTACCGGTAAAAAAGAACAGGAACATTACATTAAATATAAAAAACGCGATGTTAAACTTCTTCACAAACATAAAATAATTTCAAGCCTTCATTTAAAATTTTTCAACAATCATATTC
>JALVRC010000028.1 GCA_027025255.1 Caldifarciminota bacterium | reverse complement strand
ATATATATAATATGAGTTTGAATTTAAAATTTAAAAAGGAGGTTTGATGAAGTTGCATACAGTGAAGGAAATCGGGGAGAATTTCTTCATCATTAGGAGTCAGGAAAAAGATTTTCATAGAAATATATATTTAAAGAGTTTTAAAAAAGATGGTAAGAGTATAAACATGATAATGGATCCGGGTACAAGACTTGATTTTGAGCCATTGGTCGAGATTTTAACTGACTTAATTGGAGGGATAGAGAATATTAATATAATATTTGTCACGCATCAGGATCCTGATGTCACTTTTAATGTGAGAGCCTTTCTTACAGCTTCTCCAAAATCTTTTGTGATGGCTTCTGTAGATACATTGAGATTTATTAAAATGCTTGATATTCCTGATGTCAGACAACAGGCAATAGAGAATTTTAAATCAGATGAATTAACCATTAAACCAACAGGACATAGATTTAAGATTATACAAATTCCCTATTGTCATGCCAGGGGTGCAATAGCAATGTACGATCTTGAAACAAAAATAATATTTTCAGGTGATCTTTTTGGCGGATTGAATACAAAAAAGACTTCAAAAGATACTGTTTATGCAAATGAAGAATCCTGGGAAGGTATATCAATTTTTCATCAAATTTACATGCCTTCAAAACATGCGTTACAGGTGGCGTTAGATAAAATTAGCTCCTTAGAACCTATGCCAAAGATGATTGCTCCTCAACATGGAGATGTAATAAAAGGAGAGCTTGTAGGAGATTTTATACAAAAGTTATATAATTTGTCCGTAGGCATAGAAATAATGACCAAAAAGGATACTGAGATTGAATTGTTAATAACTGTTCTTAAGAAATTTATTGACAAATTAAAACAAACAAACAACATTGATGCAAAAAAATTTCTCGATACTATAAAAAATGAAAAGAATTTTACCACAGCAATCTCTATTATTAAAGATAGTGTAATAGATGTAAAGGTTAGTTCCAAAGAAGCAATATATATATTTTTCGAGGCTATAGATACAATTGCTGAAGAAAAAGACAAAAACATTTATACAGCGATTTTGGTCAATCTTTTGGATTATTATAATTTGCCTATCCCCGAACAGCTATTAAAAGATAAGTTTATTTTACCTGAAACAGACGTTTTAGAATGAATTTAATTTTTTTTATTGTAAGTGCAACGAGAATATTGTTTATATTTAATGACGGAAATATATATGAGCGTCAGATTGCTACTGAGATAAAAAGCATACTAAAAAAAATGAACAGATTTGAACAAGTAGAGGCTAATGATAGTTCTTTTCATGGTTTAAAAGAGAACCTTGAATCTATATATAATAGTTATAACGTTAGAAATATTCTATATGGAAAGCTTGTTTCTATTAACTCAGAATACGAATATTATAATGATACTGCAGGTGATTTACAACAATTTGCTCATGCTACAGTTGATTACGAAGTGGATATTTTTAGAAAAGGAAAAAAAGAGATTTATAAATTATTAAGAGGAGAGAGTACAGATAAAAATATTGAAAAAAGGAGCGAAGCTGAAGAAAAGGCTTTGGAAAATTTATATGGTGAGCTGGAAGATTTCTTCTATGAAACGTTTCCTCTTAAGGGAGTTGTTTTAGAACGTAATAAAAAACAGGTACTTATCAATCTTGGTCTTGTACAGGGCGTTAAGAAGGGACATGTTTTTAAAGTTGTACAAAAAGGAAAGACTATAGGTTTTATTAAGGTTAATAGAGTAGAAGATTCAACAAGTTATGCACGAATAATTGAAGGCTATTATAGAATTCGTCCTTTACAGTGGATTATTGAAAGGCATAGAAAGCCGATATATATCTCACTGCAGTTGCTGTACACATACGATAAAGTACATTTAGGAGGTGTTTCTTTCACTCTGGGAAGATATTTATATGCTGGGGCAAGTTTCTCATTTACTTATACTAAAGGGATTACTACTTTATTACCAGAACTTTCATTAGGTTATAATTATTTTTTTATTCCAGACTATTTTTCGTCATCTATTGATTTTTCCAGTAATTTATATATGATGTCCCAGAAATTTATTTACAATGGAGAAGATTATCTTGCAAGTACTTTATTGCTTAATGCTGGTTTGTTTTTAAAAAATTCATTTTATTTAAAATTTTTACGATTGGATTTTAAAGCAGGTTATAAATTTATAAGACAAACCAATAAATGGTATTATACTAATCCATCTGATTCTTCTATTGTAGAAGTACCTTACGATGCTTCAATTGAAAAACTTGAATTAGGTGGCTTTAATTTCTCTATTGGGTTGGGATTCTACCTTAGATAGTCTGTATAGTACTGTTGAAAGAGCAATTAATAACCAGAATACTATTTTATGTTGTACAGATAGGGTTAACATCCCCAGTGAAAAAGCCAATAAGCCGTAAAACATCCCTTCAGCGTATGCTGCATCTTTAAACCTTTTAAGCTTTAAAAAATTTGTTTTTGCTTTTTCAAAATTTCTTAAGGAAAAGAAAAACATTAAAATAAAGGGAATAAATCCGATAATGCCGTTACCTGCAAGAATTTCAAGAAATGTATTGTGTGCTACATAACTCCATGTAGCTGCATCTAAGGTATTATAATGTATAAAAACCCATCTATATGTATCTGAACCAACTCCGAACAGGGGAAAATCCAAAAAAACCCTTAAAGCTGATTTAGCAAAATACATTCTATGTAGTGTTGAAGACGGACGAGCTTTGAATATCAATGTATAAAGAGAAAAATTTGCTCTAATCCACTCAGGGAGAGATAAATAAAATGCTAATCCACTAATCAGTAAAAAGACAAAAAATAACATGAATTTCTTTTTTCTTATAAAAAAAATTCCTCCTGTAAGAAAAAGTGCAACAAGTTGTCCTCTTGAAAAAGAATACATTATGGTTGTACCGAACAGGGCTAACAATAGCAAGTATATAAGATTGTTTCTTAATTTATCTTGAACGAAAAGTAAAGAAAGAAGTAGAAAAAAAGGCGGTAGGAAAAAAAGGGCTAAAACATTTGGATCTCCAACAGTACCATACGTTCTGACAGCTTCTTTAAAAGAAAACCTGAATTGTATAGAAACAATGGCTTCTAATGCAAATCCTATAAACATTATCCACCAGAGTTGTTTAATTTTTTTCATTGATGAGAAGAGTTTTATAAAAATTATATATGAAATTGCGTTTGATAGAAACTTAAAAGTTCCTATGTATGATTTTTCATCTCCATATGGGTGAATCAGGAAGGAAAGTGAAAGAATTGTAGCTATTGTAAATAAAAATATTGATGCTCCCAGAGGTGTTAACTCAAAAGAAGCACTATTCCATTTGTAAATAAGGAATGGAATCGTTAAAATAACGAGAGGAATAGAAAACATAATAATCCCGCTTTTCCCTGTATATATATATATTAGATATTGAAATGGTAAGGTGCCAAAGAATAAATACCAGAACCATTGTGGTTTATAGTAGAATACAATTAAGGATAAAAAGGCGAATATACTAATGGCTATGTATACAAATGTTGTTTTGCTATAGAAAAAAAATAAAGCACCTACAAATAAAAATAACCCTAATATTAAAAATAAACCTGTTTTTTTCAGGTTATCTCCTTCTCATACAATCTATATTTTTTGTACAGTTCAGCACCAAACATTTCAATAGGCCGTATAATATCGTAGTTGTCTTCAAGTATCCAGGATATTTCTCCTCCTTTTATCCCAATTTCTTTTGCATATTTAAAGGTTTCATAGTACATAAGTCCGTCTACTCCAAGATGTCTATATTCTTTTAATACCCCTAAGATTAATAGCCTTGCTTGGTTAATTTTTCTTTTATAGTATAGAAATTTTAAAAGTCCTAAAGGTGTTAGTCTACCATTTAAATGAATTAGTACCTGATTATAGTCAGGGATTGTAACACTAACTCCAGCTAATTTGTTATCTATAAAGGCTAAAAGAGCAAATCTTGGAATTACAATTTGTTTTAAATCGTCAACTAACATATCAAATTCTTTATCAGTCATAGGAACAAATCCCCAGTTCTTTTCCCAGGCAGAATTGTATACCTCTTTTATTAAAGCTACATCTTTAGCCAGGTTTTTCATATTTACGGGTCTAACAAAAATATTCTTTTTCTTCTTTAATTTTTGTACAATTCGTTCAAGTTTTTCAGGAAAAGGTTTATCAGTTGAAAGGTAGTAAGCGTATAAATCTTTAATTTTTCTTAGATTATTTTCTTCCATTTGATTGTGATAATACGGAGGATTATATGGCATCATTATAACAGGTGGAGTTTCGTAGCCTTCCAAAAGAAAACCACAATCATCATTTTGAGATGGATTTAGCGGCCCTCTAATCTTAACCATACCCCAATCTTTAAGTGTTTTTTCTGCAGTTTTTAAAAGTTTCTCTGCAACCTCTTGATCATTATAAGCTTCGTAGAATCCAAAGAATCCGACTTTCTCATTATGAAACTTAACATGGTTTTCATCAACAATAGCAGCTATTCGTCCAACAGGTTTGTCATCTTTTAAAGCTACAAACAGTTTTCTTTTGGCATGATCCCAGAACGGATTTTGATTTGTTAATCTTTTTATTAAATCAGACATTAAAGGAGGTACCCATTGGCTTATATTTTTATATATAGGCCATGCAACTTGTATAAAAAACTTTACGTCTTTTTTGTTATTATTAAGTTCAACAATTTTTATCATATTATCTTTAACTCCTTTCCAACATTTTTTATCACTTTAAATGCTTTTTCCAATTCATCTCTTTCATGGGTTGCCATATAACTGGTTCGTAAAAGAGAACCATTGGGAGGGACAGCTGGAGGTAGAACAGGATTGACAAATATACCTTCTTTCATTAGTTTTTTCCAGAAAATAAACGTCTTTATATCATCCCTTACATATATAGGGATTATAGGTGTTTCACTCAATCCTGTATCAAAACCTGCAGATTTGAGTTCGTTCAGCATATATAAAGCATTTTCCCATAGCTTCTTTCTTCTTTCTGGTTCAGACTTGATTATATTTAAAGACGCATGTGCTGCAGCAACAGAAGGAGGAGACATACTGGCTGAAAAAATCAAAGATCTTGCATTATGTCTAATATATTCAATTACATAGCTGTCACCTACAACAAAACCTCCAAGTGAAGCAAAAGATTTACTAAATGTTCCCATAATTAGGTCCACTTTTTCTGTAAGATTGAAGTGTTCTGCTGTCCCTGCTCCAGTCTCTCCCAGTACGCCTACGCTATGTGCATCATCTACCATCACCCTTGCATTATATTTATGGGCTGTTTCTACTATCTTGTCAAGTTTGGCTATATCCCCTTCCATACTAAAAATACCGTCTATGACTACTAATTTCCCGGCATCTTTATCTATTTCTTTTAGGACTAATTCAAGACTTTCAATATTGTTGTGTTTAAATCTTTTCATCTGTCCCATACTTAACATACATCCATCTATTATAGATGCATGATCCAATTTATCCGTTATTACAAAATCACCTTTTTGAACAAGTGAAGATATTACACCAAGATTTGCTTGATATCCTGTTGAAAAAACAATTGCTTCGTCCTTTTTAAAAAAAGTAGCCAATGCTTTTTCAAGATTTATATGGATATCAAGTGTCCCATTAAGGAATCTTGAACCAGTACAACTTGTTCCATATTTTCTTATAGCGTCTTCAGCTGCTTTTTTTACCTTTTCGTGAGTAGTTAATCCTAAATAATTATTAGAGCCAAGCATAATCAGTTTTTTCCCATCTATATATACATCATGATCAGGTTGCGAATCAATTGGTATAAAGTATGGATATATACCTTTGTTTTTTACTTCCATAACTTTGGGTAAGAATTTATTGCATTTTTCAAATAATTCCATTTTTCCTCCTTAATTGAAGTGCGAAATTTTTTATATTTTTTACTGATTCACTGCCTAAATAGTAATTAACCCAGAAAGTGTTATTTTGGTAGAGAGGTTCTTTTTCAAAGGGTAATTCTAAATTCTTAATAATTTTAGAACCAGTAATAGGCGAAAATTCACTTAAATGTGGAGTAGTCCCTGCTCGGGAAGCGAATTTTATGCTTTCTTTTATATCCTGTTCATCCTCTCCAGGATAGCCCATTAGAATATAACTATGGATTTGTTTGGAAGAATAACCTGCTTTAATAAGATTTTGCACAGCTTTTAAAAAATCGCTTGTATCAATTTTGTTGCCAGATTCTAACATTGTTTTTTTATTTGTTGATTCCAGACCTAAATACAATCTTTTAACATTTGCCTTATATAATAATTTTGCATTTTCTTTACTGATATATTTAGCATATTCAAGTAATTTATAGAAATTATCATTTAAAAGTAAAGCATCATCATAAAAGACAAAATTCTTAATGCCTTTATCCTTTTGAGAATTAAAAAAATTCTTTAGAGATTTATAGGAAAATGTTGTGTACTCAGGTTTAATTTTATAGACAACACAGTAATTACATCTTAAAGGACATCCCGAGGAAGTATTAAAAACTACATAATCCCTTTTTTTATAAAAGCTATAGTCAGGCATTTCTTCAAACGAAACCTGTAGATTAAAATCATTCGCAGTTTTTGAAGAAAAAAAGTCTCCTTTAATTACATGGGCTTCTTTAAAAGTTTCTTTTGCATGCTTATACATTAAAGTAGGATAGATACCTCCTATAAAAATTTGTACCTCTTTTAAAGTATTTTTTATTATCTCATATGTTTTTTCAACGCCTTTATACCAATATGTCATATATGAGGTTATAAAAACATAGTTTACAATTTTTTTATGTTTATATAAAAGATGAATGAATTCTTTTTCTTCCATAC
>JALVRC010000027.1 GCA_027025255.1 Caldifarciminota bacterium | reverse complement strand
AATAAACACCTTTTTTTAACTCGGTGTTTTTTATAACTGTATTTTTTACATTGTTGTACTGCTTTACCACTCTTCCGTTTACATCATAGATTTTTATATTCTCAGAGACGTTTAATGTAATTTTAACGCCGTAGTTCGTATACTTTATTGAGCAGTTTTCTATTTCAGCCACTCCTTCATGTTCAATTTCTTTTAGTAATATGCTATCAGGGTCAAATATGACATCTTCTACATTATACGGGAAGTAGAAGGAGAACGTTTGTGTTTGTAGACTATCAATGATTGTGTAAAGTATTGATGTATCTTGCGATTGAATAAGGATCTCTATGGGCATTTTAAAGATATTATCCTGGCTCTGTATTTGTTTTATTGTTAAAATAATAGAATCCTGTTTTTTGGTAATTGCGGTATCGTAAACAGGGTGATTCTTACCGTATATCCATTCATCAAAGAACCAGTCCATATCTTTCCCGTAGATATCTTCTACAACATTTTTAAAATCCTCTGTTGTTGCATTCTTATATCTATACCTCTCTGCATACGTATGAAGGATATCAAAAAAGATTGAATCCTTTGTAATTCCTCTTAACATATGTAAGACCCATGAGCCTTTACAATATACTGTGCCCCATGAGAATAACTGGAGAGGGTTGTATATAGAACCTATGTTATCATTAAAATAACTCTTTTTTCTTGCAGACATTATTTCCTGGAAGTATTCTCTGCCATAAAAATGCTCTTCAAACAGTGCTTCTGAGTACGTAGCAAAACCTTCATTCAACCAGATATCAGGCCAGTCCTGTAAGGTAACCATATCCCCCCACCATTGGTGAGCAAGCTCATGTGCAACTACATCTTCCCAGTTTCGTTCAATAACCCTATTGGATAGCGTCGTAATTGTCTGATGTTCCATACCAGCTGCTTGGAAATTATTAACCTCACTCATCCCGTATTTTTTAAAAGGATAAGGACAAAAGCTCGTTTCAAAAAACTCAAGCATATTGAATAGATGTTTGTACGTGTTTAAGCCTGCATCCACATCATCTTCATAGAGATAGTAGGAGATATCTATTGTATCACCTGTAATTGAGATATAGAAGGTATCTATTTCAATATATGGAGCAGCAGTGATACTTATCAGGTATGTGGATATGGGATAGCTTTCTTCCCAGTGGAAGATAACAGTTGAGTCAGTCCATGCTTTTCCTTTGAGAATGCCGTTTGAGGCAACTGTAAAATTTTTAGGAACTTCAATATGCATTTCCAATAGAGCCTTATCTGATGGGTGATCATAGCACGGAAACCAGTATCTTGAATCACTCGGTTCTGTGATGGTGTATCCTGTTATTTCCTTTTCATTGTCTGAGTCTAAAAAATAATATCCAGCTTCCGGATGGCCGTTGTATGAAATTTCAATAGATAATGTCTCGTTCGTGATTGCTGGATACGGGATTTTTATAAGTGAGTCGTCGTATAGAAAATTCCTTGTATTTCCATTTACTTTTACTCCTTCACAGGAGAGTGCGGAAAGGTTAAATTTTATGGTATCGAGGTCTTGCTCTGCTTTTATATCAATGGTTGCTGTGCCTTTTAAAAAATCAGAGTTAAGAGGAAGGTATAGAGAGATATTATATTTTAAGACATCGTATCCATAGTATTGATAGGTGGCTAAATTATTATGTATGTTTTTTGACAATTTATGTGTTGAGGGTAAAAAGAGAAATATGGTTATTATATTCATACGTTTATTCTATATATTTGAAGTAGAATGTCAAGGTTTGGGATGTGTTTAAAAATATTTTTTAAAGAAAGAAATGGCTTTTTGCTTCGCAAAAAGAACTAAGAACTGAGAGCTAAGAACTAAGATCTAAGAAGTAGCCCCCCAGAGGGGGAGATGATAGAGGAGGATATATTTTTTCTTGTCCTGTGTACTAAGTTTACTGCATATTCCTTTATAAAATTATTTTATAATTTTTTTTTACTTGACTTTACAGTGATTATCCGTATTATTTATATCAAAGAAAATAAAAAAGGAGCGATATATGCCGAAAAGAACGTATCAGCCGAGCAATCTCAAAAGACATAGAACGCATGGCTTCTTTGCAAGAAAAGCCACTAAAGGTGGCAGGCTGGTTTTAAAAAGAAGGAGACGTAAAGGTAGAAAAAGGTTAGCAGTATGAATTATTCCCTTAAAAGGGAGATGATTTTAAGAGGTAAAGAGATTAAGGGGATGTTGAGAAGTAAGAGGACAGTTATAGAGGATTTTGTTTTTTATACAAAGGATGAAGGCCCTTTACGTTTTGCCGTTTTAGTTAAGAAAAAGCTTGGTAAAGCTTACATAAGGAATAAAATAAAAAGATGGTGCAGGGAAACTTATAGGGTAAGGAAGGAGAGCTTACCGCATCAGTTAATGATATTGGTTAGAAAGCGTATTAACAGTATTAAAGAGGTTGAACATGCATTTGATAAAATATCTTTTAGATAAGATTAAAGCTTTTTTGGTAAGACTGTTGAGAGGATATCAGTGGTTTTCAAAGAGGTTTCTTCCTCCTACTTGCAGATACTATCCCACTTGTTCTGAATATGCAATACAGGCTATAGAAAAATATGGAATTTTAAAAGGTGGTATAAAAGCAAGTTTAAGGGTATTAAGGTGTAATCCATTTTTCCCTGGTGGTTATGATCCTTTAAAATAGGTGGCTAAATGAAAGATTTGACAAGATTTTTAATTTTTATTGGAATAAGTTTTTTTGTTTTTTATCTATTTAATAAGTTTAATAAGAAAGAAGAAAAACCAAAAGCAGCAACAGAAGAGGTAAGTAAAGATACTACCTCTACGTATATAAAACAAAGTGAAGGGTTTGATAAGTTATATATAAATGATACATTTTATTTAAAGAGTAAGGATTTTATTGTTAAAATAGGAATAGATACTGTGCATGGATTTATTGTTTTACCATCAGTAAGAATTTATCCTTACAATGTAGAACTTCTGGGCAAGAATGGTTTGTCCATAGGTAAATTTCAAAATTCTTCCACGTACAATATTCTTAGCAATGATACAATGTTTATGTTAACGTTCAGTAAAGATTCTCTGTCTGTGGACACTGTATTATTTAAGGTTTTGCCTGATTATAAATTAGAGTTTTTTACAACCTATAAGAATATTATATATAGTGTTTCTTCAGGTATGATTGGGACAGAAAAATCAGGGAAAGACGATTATGCGCATTTTCGTGCATTTTATAAAGGTGATAAATTTAAGACATATAGATATAGTTCTATAAAACATGATACCCTATCAGTAAAAGGGCATTTTAAGTGGATAGGGCTAAAAACTAAGTATTTTTTTACTGCCCTGGAAGGACAGGATGATTTCTACGCAGATATCGTTCTTTCTCGTTCGCATAAAAAACCGCTTATTAAGTATGCTAAAATAGAGCGAGAAGGAAGGTATTTTCTGTATTTTGCCCCTATTAGTCTTGAGCTTCTTGATAAATATGGTAATGGCATGGGAAGTATAATAGATTTAGGAGCATCATGGTATAGGTTTATAAGTATAATCCTTTTAAAAATATTAAAATGGCTTTATTCTTTGACCTTTAACTATGGCCTTGCTATTATACTATTTGCCTTACTTATTAAGCTTCTATTTTCCCCTCTGTCTATATATTCTCAAAAATCTATGCGGGCTATGCAGTTAATTCAGCCCCGAATCAAAGAGATACAAAAGCGACATAAAGATGATCCGAAGAAAATAAATGAAGAAACGATGAAATTGTATCAACATTATAAGGTGAATCCTTTTACTGGTTGTTTACCTCTTTTGATACAGTTTCCTATATTCTTTGCTCTTTATGCTGTTTTAAAAAATGCTATTGAACTTAGAGGAAGCGCATTTGTTTTCTGGTTAACCGATCTTTCTATAAAGGACCCATTTTATGTTTTACCCATATTAATGGGTGTTGCATCTTTATTCCAGACATTTTTATCTTCTGCAGGTACTGCTTCTCAGGATTCTAAACAAAAGTACTTTCAGTATATGTTCCCACTGCTTATAGTGGTTATATTTTTAAATTTTCCTTCAGGTCTTCAGTTGTACTGGTTAACATTTAATATCCTGTCCATTTTAGAATTACTTATAATCAAACGAGGAGGTACAATTGAAAGAGACAAAAGACTTACAAAATGATGAAGTAAGGGTTTTTCTCAAGGATTATGTTGTAGATTTATTAAGGCTTATGGATATTCCTGGGAAAGTTGATATTCAAAAAGGTAGTGGTGGTGAGTATAATATAGATATTAGTGTTAAAAGAGGAAGAGGTCTTTTAATAGGAAAGAATGGTGAAGTGTTAAGGTCTATACAGTTTCTTATTAGAACTGTAGCCAAAAAAACGTTTCAAAGGCGTATTACCATAGTTGTTGATATTGCTAATTACAGAAAGAAAAGGGAAAACTTTGTGCAGAAAAAGGCTGAAGCTATTGCTATTCTTGTTAAACAGACAGAAAGAGAAATGGCAATGGATTTGTTAACAAGAAAAGAGATAAGGCTTGTGAGGCGTGTGATTGAGAAGATTGATGGAGTGAGGATGTATACTCTGGGTAAGGGCATTAAGAAGAATGTCATTATTGCACCAGAAAAATGAAGAGACAATATATGCAGAGATAACCCCAAGGGGTAGAGGGGCGGTTTCTGTAATTAGATTGTCAGGACCAGAGGCAATCCCTACTATTGAGTTTTTTACTGGTATCTCACGCAAGGAAATGAAGAGAAAAAGGTTAATGCATGCTTTTTTTAAAGATAAAGAAAGAGTTATTGATGAAGTAGTTCTTTCTGTTTTTTTTTCTCCACACTCCTATACAGGAGAAGATGTTGTTGAGCTGTCTTTACACGGGAATCCTTTGTTAGTTAGCTATATCTCCAGTTTGTTAAAGGCAAAGGGCCTGAGGCAGGCAATGCCTGGAGAATTTACATATAGGGCTTATAAGAATGGTAAGGTAGATTTAATGAAAGCTGA
Source organism: Caldifarciminota bacterium (assembly GCA_027025255.1). Taxonomy (GTDB): domain Bacteria; phylum Hydrothermota; class Tepidihabitantia; order B3-TA06; family JALVRC01; genus JALVRC01. The sequence continues at coordinate 1,884 of JALVRC010000027.1, read as the reverse complement.
AGCAATAAATGATATTGTCCGTATGGGAGGGTTTGAGGATATAATGTTTGCAGTGGAAAGATTGGAGGGGAAATGGGGAGATTTTATTGAAAAAATATTAAAACAATTAAAAGAAATTCTTATACAAATAGAGGCTTTTTTAGAATTTGGAGAACCTGTTGATATAGGATTTATTAGACAGACTTTATTAAAGCAGTATGAAAAAATAGATACATTTCTTAAGCGTATAAAACCTTATAGAGCTTCTCCAATACCAATTGTAGTCCTTGCAGGCCCGACTAATTCAGGTAAATCTACCCTGTTTAATTATTTACTTGGTTTAAATAGAGTAATAGTAAGCAATATACCTGGAACAACACGTGATGTGATAGATATGGAAGTAGAAATAGATGGGAGCTTTATAAGATTGGTTGATACAGCGGGCATTTTTGATGCACGTGAAGATATTGATAGAGCAGGTATTGATAAGGCTTATGAGTTTGTTAATATGGCAGATTTAGTTTTATGGATTTTTGATGGTTCACGTCCATTCAAAAAATGGAGAGAAATTATCGTTAAAGAGGGGGTGATTGTTGCAAATAAGAAAGATCTGGGGATTGATAGTTTTTGGTACGGTAAAGCGTCCATAGAAATTTCCGCTAAAAATGGTCTGAATGTTGATAAACTTGCAACGACCATAAAAAAACATATAAATTCTTATTTGTCTTTACCAGAGAGAGAATACAATATTTTAGTGCATATGAGAAGTAAACTTAAGTCTGTGGGGAATGAGGTTTCACTTGATATTGTTGGGGATGAATTGGAACGATTATTAACATACGGGAAAGAACTTACAACCGGCAGTGAAGGTGTAAGAGAAGCTGTCTTTAATAATTTTTGTATAGGTAAATAGAAAGGAGGATATTTTAATATATGAAGAGAGTATTAATATATGTAGAAAAAAATATAAGTAATCAACATACCATAACATGGATTATGGATTTTATTAAGAGATTAGATGCAAGGCTTATTTCTCTTTACATAATAGAACATGATAATGCTAATGATGATATAGAAGATGAAGCATGGAAGATTCTTTATCATATTGAGGATATAGCGTTTGAGCATGAGGTAAAAATTTCACTACTACTTGAGAAAAATGATGAAAAGACCTCAATAGAGATTATAAACAATGTCATTTCAACCTATGACATATATTTTATGATAACGACCACATACGTTGAAGGTGTTAAAATACCTCAATTGGTTGTAGGGAGGTAGTATGATTAGTATTTCTCAGTTGATTTTGCCTTCTTATGTTGAATTGAAATTAGAAGGTGTGGATAAGTTAGATGTCATTTCAGCACTAAGTAAGAAACTCTATTCAAATAAGGTTATTGAAAATCTGGACGGTTTTATTGATGCGGTGATGGAAAGAGAAAGGTTAGAAAGTACAGGTATTGGTAGAGGTTTTGCAATCCCTCATGCAAGGAGTAAGTTTGTTAAGAAACTTTCAGTAGCTTTTGGAATAAATAGAAAAGGCGTTGATTTTTTCTCTCTTGATAAGAAACCCTCCTATGTAATATTTCTTGTTGCCTCACCTGAAAATGATAAAGCAGGCTATATAACAACCCTTGCTAAATTATCTCGTTTGATGAGAAGAGAAAATATGTGTGAAATACTCATGAATGTAAAAACTCCGGAGGAAGTTATAGAAATTATTAAGAAAAATGAATAAATTTTTCCTTGACTTTCTCTTTATAGTGTGTAAAATTTTAAATTAAAACAATATTATGAAAAATCATAATTTTTAGTAAGGAGGAATTTATGGCAAAGGAGAAGTTTGATAGGAGTAAGCCCCATTTAAACATAGGGACTATAGGGCACGTGGATCACGGTAAGACG
>JALVRC010000026.1:6719-19591 GCA_027025255.1 Caldifarciminota bacterium | reverse complement strand
GGTATATATGCATAAAATATTTAAAACTACAAAAGTTGTTTCCAAAATCAAAAACTTTATTACAGAAGCATCCTATCATCTTAACCCAGAAGAAACATTGGAAATTGAACTTTTTTATGTCTATCTTCTCTATGAAGGTAAACATTTTACAGAAGCAAATAGTCTTTTGGAAGAACAAAAAAACAAAGTTTTCTCAAGTAATAATAGCCTTATTTCACGTTATTATCTTTTAAAGGCATTATTAAGTATGTATCTTGAAAAAAACAATGAACTTCTATCTATTGAACGGTTCAAAAACTATTTTGTTAGTAGAATAGGAGAAGAGCTATCAGTTAATCCTCACCTAAGAAGAATAGAAGAATACCTTTACAATGCAAGAACATTTGCATTAAAATCTGGGAATATATTTATTGAAGCAGAAGTAGTAACAAGGCTTGGAAAATTTTTTAATTCAATGGGCAAGATAAATATTGGAAATAGCTACCTGTCTTTTGCCCGTTCTTTAATTAGTATTGTAAAAAATAGCAACTTTTATTAATTTTTTACAAATTTAGTAATATCTTAAAACTTGACAATCATCTAAAATCCACTATAATATTAGCATGATTAACTTGGTATTTGATGAAACTACAAAGAAGTTTTTAGCAAAAATAGAATATATTAGTGGTATAAATGTTTACCGATGTTTTCAATGTGGTAGATGTTCAGCTGACTGTCCCAGTATAAATATGATGGATATCCTTCCCAATCAGGTATTAAGATTCTTACAGTTTGGCCAGGTTGAAAGAGTTCTCTCTTCCAAAACTATATGGATATGTGCATCCTGTTTTACCTGCACTACAAGATGCCCCAAAGGCATTGATGTTGCAAAAATCCTTGAGGCAGCAAGGCAGGTTAATCTAAGACAAAATAAAGACTGGCTAAATATTAATATTTTCCATGATAACCTTACAGAAGAAGAAAAAGAAAAAATACAAAAAGAAAAAGATATAAATATAATCGACGGGAAAAGACGTGCGGAGTTCCCAACTATTGCCCTGGTCTCTGCAACCCGTAAACTAACAGCATAGGTGAAAGATGCTTGATTTCGCATATTATCCAGGTTGCACATTAAAAACAACCGCAAAACATTTTGAGCTTTCTGCCTTAGAGGTATGTAAAATATTAAATATAGGTATGAGTGAACTCCCCCGGTGGAACTGTTGTGGAACAGTATTTTCTCTATCAGAAGATGACTTAATGCATAACCTCGCTCCTATAAGAAACCTAATAAGAGTGGAAGAGATGGGAAAATCTGAGATGGTTGCTCTTTGCTCTATGTGCTATAACACAATAAAAAGGGCTAATGCCTTTATACTCGCTGATGAATCAAGGCTTAAAACAATAAATGATTTTATGTATAAAGAATCTCATAAATATGAAGGAAGTGTTAAAGTTCTTCATCTTTTAGAAGTATTAAGGGATAGGATAGGCTTTGAAAGAATAAAAAAGTATGTAAAAAAACCACTTACAGGATTAAAGGTTGCTCCATACTATGGATGCGCTCTTTTACGACCTGAAGGAGCAGGGATAGATGAAGCAGATAATCCACATATAATGGGAGATCTTCTGCGCGCACTTGGTGCAGAAGTAATTGAATTTACTGCAGATAGAGAATGCTGCGGTTCGTATCATGTTGTATCAAAACCAGAACTAGTATATATGAGAGCTTCAAATATATTAGACAGAGTCATTGAAGAAGGCGCTGAAGCCCTTGTACTATCGTGCCCATTATGTGATTTTAATCTTGATGACAAACAGAAGGATATTATTGAAAAAGATACCTCAAGAAAACCTGTACCAATTTTTTATTTTACTCAACTTATGGCGCTTGCTTTTGGAATAGAAAAAGAAAAACTGGGATTTGAAAATCATGCTATTTCACCAACTCCATTACTAAAGGAGAAGAATTTAATATGAAACCAAGAATAGGTATTTTTGTTTGCCACTGTGGCTTAAACATTGCTGGGGTAATTAATATAAAAAAAACTGTAGAAGCATCAAAACAAATAGAAGGTGTTGTTATCGCAACCGACTATATGTACATGTGCTCTGCGCCAGGACAAAACCTTGTTGAAGAAAAAATAAAAAGTGAAAACTTAAATGGGGTTGTAATTGCTAACTGTTCACCTTCCTTACACCAGATTACCTTTAGAAATGCAGCAATTAGAGCCGGATTGAATCCCTATAGAGTAGAAATTGCAAATATAAGAGAACAATGTGCCTGGCCTCATGAAAATGACAAAGAAAAGGCTACTGAAAAAGCAATAAAAATTATAAAAGCAACTGTAAAAAAATTAATATTTGATATGCCTCTTGACCCCATTGAAATTCCTGTTACCAAAAAAGCACTTGTTATTGGTGGAGGGATTGCTGGAATTCAGGCTGCGCTGGATATAGCAGATGGAGGCTACCATGTCGATTTAATAGAGAAAACCCCGAGTATTGGTGGTAAGATGATTCTTCTATCTGAAACTTTCCCAACCCTTGACTGCCCACAATGTATAGAAACTCCTAAAATGACTGGAGCATTCCAGCATCCTAACATAGATATACATGCATATTCTGAAGTAGAAGAAGTTACTGGATATGTCGGAAATTTCAATGTTAAAGTAAGAAAAAAATCTCCTTATGTTGATTGGGAGACCTGTAAAGGGTGTGGGGATTGCGCTGAAGTTTGTCCTGTTGAAGTACCACATGAATTTAATATGAACCTAAATATGAGGAATGCTATCTATAGACCTTTTGATCAAGCTGTACCAAGTGTTTTTACAATAGAGAAAAACGGAACTTCTCCTTGTAGAGCTGCGTGTCCAATACATCTAAATGCTCACGGTTACGTTATTGCTTCCAAAGCAGAAAGATTTGATAGAGCCCAGGAAATTGTAAGGAAAGAAAGAGATTTTATATTTGCTGCTGCAGCTGCAAGAGTATGCACACATCCGTGTGAGGATGCATGTTCAAGAAAAGTTGTTGATGATGAAGCAATATCAATAAGAGAGGTAAAAAGATATATAACTGACTGGGAATTTTCAAAATACGGCGGCCCTGAAATAGACTTAACCGTTGAAGAAGAAAAGAATAACATAGTAGCTATAATAGGAGCTGGTCCTGCTGGTCTGAGTTGTGCTTTTGATCTACGTAAAAAAGGATACAAAGTAAAAGTATACGATGCCTTACCAAGAGGTGGAGGTATGCTCCTTGTAGGCATTCCAAAGTACAGATTACCAAAAGATGTTCTTCAAAAGGAAGTTGAGCTTGTGGAAAAAATAGGTGCCGAAATATACTATAATACATTAGTTGGGAAAGATATTGATTTTAATGATATTCTTTCTAAAAATGATGCAGTCTTTATTGCGATAGGGGCACATAAATCAAGAGGAATGGGACTTGAGGGAGAAGACAAAAAAGGCATTATGCACGCTGTTGAACTATTAAAAGATATAAATCTGGATAAAGAAGTTTCTTTAGGCAAAAAGGTAATTGTGGTAGGAGGAGGCAATAGTGCAATGGATGCAGCAAGAAGTGCCATTAGGCTTGGCTCTGACGTAACAGTAGTGTACAGACGTTCTCAAAATGAAATGCCTGCAATCCCGGAAGAGATTCATGCAGCAATGGAAGAAGGTGTAAAATTTATGTTTCTAACGAATCCTGTAGCATTCCTTGGGGAAGAGAAAATAAAAAAAGTAAAACTTATTAAAATGGAACTAAAAGAAAAGGATGAAAGCGGAAGAAGACGTCCGGTTCCAGTTGAAGGAAGTGAATTTGAAATTGAAGTAGACAATGTTATCCTTGCTATAGGAGAAAAACCAGATATAGAATTTATAGATAAAAGTGTTGAACTCACCCCCTGGGGAACAGTTAAAGTGGACGAAATAAGTTTTCAAACAACTAATGAAAAAGTCTTTGCAGGTGGAGATGTTGTTACTGGTCCTAATACTTTTATTGATGCAGTTGGTCACGGGAAAAGAGTTGCAATTTCTATTGACAGATTTTTAAAGGGAGAAGATCTCTACAAAGACAGAAAAGATGAAGGCCCATTTAAAAGTACACTCATTGGAGATACTCTTAACGCCTATATAAAACCAAGGATGAAGGAATTTGTAATAGAAAAAGACAAGCGTGTAAACAATTTCAACGAGGTTGTACAGACTCCTTCAAGAGAAGCTGTTGTTGAAGAAGGGAAAAGATGCATAAGCTGCGCTGTTTGTAGTGAGTGTAAATTATGTGTAGAGGTTTGTGAACCTAAATCAATACTTCACGATATGGTTGATCAGATTAAAGATATGAAGGTGGGTGCCATTATTGTAGCAACAGGATTCGAACTTATGCCTCTTGAAAAATTTCCTGAATACGGAGGTGGAAAATATCCGGATGTCCTTGATCCGCTACAGTTTGAAAGACTGCTTGCTGCATCAGGGCCGACAGGAGGAGAGGTAAAAAGGCCCAGCGACGGTAAAGTTCCCAAACGTGTTGCATTCATCCATTGTACAGGCTCAAGAGATCCTGAACATGGGGTTGCCTACTGTTCCCGTATATGCTGTATGTACATGGCAAAACAGGCATTACTTTACAAACACGCAGTACACGATGGTGAAGCCTTTGTTTTCTATATAGATGTTAGAACTAACGGCAAAGGCTACGAAGAGTTTTATGCCAGGGTAAAAGAAGAAGATAAAGTTATATACATACGAGGAAAGGTAAGCAGAATATTTGAAAAAGACGGTGTCGTATATATAAGAGGAGTAGATACCTTAACAGGAGAAGCACTTGAAATTCCAGTAGATATGGCTGTGCTTGCAAATGCGATGATTCCTTCCAAAGGCGTTGAAGATTTAACTTCAAAACTCAGAATTTCCACAGACGAATATGGATGGCTACAGGAAGCACATCTAAAACTAAGGCCTGTTGAAACACTTACTGCCGGGGTATTTATCGCTGGTGCTGCTCAATTTCCCAAAGACATTACTGATACTGTATCTCAGGCATCAGGTGCTGCAGGAAAAGTCTTATCTTTTCTCTCCAAGGAACATCTTACACATCCACCTGTAACTGCTCAAGTAGATCACGATTTATGTGTTGGATGTGGAATGTGTCAAAAGGTATGTGTATATGAAGCTATAAAAGTTGATGAGAAGATGAAAAAAGCGGTTGTAAATGAGGTATTATGCGAAGGATGTGGAGCATGTGCTGCTACATGTCCTTCTGGTGCAGTATTTCATAGAAATTATAAGAGAAAACAGATATTTGAAATGATAGACGTTTATACACAGGAGATATAATGAAAAAGGTTGCTATTATTGGAGGAGGAGCAGCAGGAACAACAGCTGCATTAAAACTTAAAGAGTTTGGTATTAAACCTATAATCTTTGATAAAGAAGATAGAGCAGGTGGAACATTATTTCTTCTCGACAAACAATTCTCTAACGATGCATGTGGTTATTGTCAGGTTTTTTCCAGGACTTCTCCCCCAACAGAAGAGGTGTGTTTAAAACGTGAGATTCCGGCAGACATTGATGTAACCCTCATGAGCAAGGTTACAAAAATAGAAGAAAAAAATGGAAGAGTTTATGTAGCGTATGAAAATACTCACTATGTTGATGAAAACAAATGTATCGCATGTGGAGTGTGTGAAGAAGTATGTCCGGAAACATATACTGACAGCATAAACAGATTAAAAAAGAAAAAAGCTATTTCTCGTACCTCTGCTTTTTCTTCTCCGCCCTTATACAAAATTAACATGGACGTATGTACTAAATGTGGTTTATGCGTAGAAAAATGTCCCACAAAAGCAATTGATCTGGAAAGACAACCAGAAACATACGAAGAAGATTTTGATGGCTGCATTGTTGCAACAGGATTTGAGCCCTCATCTCTTCAGGATCTTTCCGCCTATCACCCTGAAGCAGACAACGTAATAACAAGCCTTGAACTTGAAAGGCTTATATCAGAAGAAGGGCCAACAAAAGGCAGGCTACTTACAAAAAAGGGGGAAAGACCAAAGAACATAGCATTTATATTTTGTGCCGGCTCAAGGGATAGAACCCATCAATGGTGTTCTTCTGCTTGCTGTATGTACGGAGTCAAAGAAACGAGACTTTTAAAAGAGCTTTATCCCGACATTAATATAACTCATTTCTATATGGATAGAAGGTTTGGGAAAAGGGACTACTACTCCTACTATCTTAAGATAAAAAACGATATCAGAGAGATTAAAAATAGACCTGCCAGGATAACCCCTCTTTCAGATAAAAAACTTTCTATAAAATACGAAAATGAAAACAGTTTTATTGAAGACATATTTGATATGGTAGTCTTAGTATTAGGACAGGAACCAAACAATAATATTCAGGTAAACGGAAGTAATAAAATTATTTCTGCTGGCTCATACATTGAACCAATGGACTTACCGGAAACTATCATTTCTGCAGAATCTGCAGCATATAAATTAGTAAAAACCCTCAAAGCAGATGATAAATTAGAAACCCAAAATAGTAAAGAAGGTAACGTCATATGGATAAATATTATCCCTTATGGATTTGAAAAACATGAATTAGAACTCAATATTCCTGCTCTACATACAGAACTCCTTCCCTATGAAGAGCTGAAAGAAAGCGTATTAAACTTTATAAAAAAACATAATGCAAATAAAGTATTATTTACTGCACCATATAGATTCGGAATAGAAAGAAATATAGTAAAGATTTTAAAAGAAATTAACCTTGGGAAAAATGATTATCTATTTGTAAATACCACTGATATCAGCTATACTACGGTAAAGGGTGCATTAAACAAACTAATCCAAAGAAAGAATGTTGATGTTGATGCAATTGTAAATGATTATCCTATTCTTGTAATTGGTGCCGGACTTGCCGGGCTCAGCATTGCAAGTCATTATATTAAATTTAATAAAAAGGTATATCTTATAGAAAAAAAAGAAAACCCCTTTGAAAAAAGAAACTACCCTTATAAAAGTATAGAAGGTGTTGATATAGAAAAGGTGTTTAAAACTCTTAGAGAAGAGATTGAGAATGCTGAAAATGTCACATTTATTAAAGGCAAAGAGCTTCAAAAGCTTGAAGGGGCTGTTGGAAATTATACGGTAGATTGGGGAGAAGGAGAAAGAAAGGTCTCTCTTATTTACATAGCAACCGGAGGAAAAGAATATACCCCAGAAAAAGACGAATTTGGCTGGGGACAGAAATATGTAATTACTCAAAGACAATTAGAAGAAAACCTTAAAAAAGGTACGTATCCTGAAGATGCAATAATTTTTATTCAGTGTGTTGGCTCAAGAAATGAGAAAAATCCTTACTGCTCTCATGTATGCTGTAGAAGTGCAATCAAAAATGCGCTTTCAATAAAAGCCAAATTACCTGAAAAAGATATATATATTCTTTACAGAGATATCTTTACACCCGGTAATAGTGAAAAATACTATACAGAGGCGAGAGAAAAAGGAATCGTATTTGTTCCTTATAGCTTAACAAATCCTCCCATTGTTTCAAATAATGAAGTAGACGTTTACGACACAATTCTAAATGCCAATATAAAGCTCAAAGGAACAGTGGTTCTCTCAACAGGGATTGTAGCAAATAGTAATAAAGAACTTAGTCAATTAGTGAATATTAAAACCTCTTTTGGATTTTTTACTGAGGTTAATGTTAAATACAGACCAATATCAACTGAAAGGGAGGGAATCTTTGTTGTCGGATTAGCATCAGGGCCCAAAAGAGCGTTAAGTATTTTAAAAGAGGCTGAGAGTGCAGTATTAGAAGGTCTTTCCCTATTAAAAGCGAAAGAACCTGAATACTATGTTTCTAATACAAACATAAGAAAATGTGTCCTGTGCGGTATTTGTGTTGACTCCTGTCCTTCTCACATCAGATTTCTTGATAGAGAAGCAGGTTATGCAAGAGTTGTCACTTCTTTATGTCAGGGTTGCGGTATTTGTGCCCAGGCATGTCCGTCAGAAGCTGCATACATTGTAAATGAAAACAAGCTTTCAATGTTTGAAATAATAAATGAATACTTTTAAAGAGGGAGGTTTTTATGTTTGGAGATAGTGAAAATTACGAAAGAGTATTAAAACCAGGGGAGGTATTGTTTAAAGAAAACGATGTAGGGGACGAGATGTATTTTATTAGAAAAGGGAAAATAAAAATATTTAAAGAAATTAATGGTAACGAAAGAGTACTGGCAGTTCTCAGTGAGGGGGACTTTTTCGGGGAAATGGCAGTAATAGACGGGAGTGCACGTTCTGCATCTGCAGCTGCTGTTGAAGAAACTGAACTTATAATAATTGATAAAGACAGATTCATGGAACAAATAAATGAAAACCCACTTATTGGATATGTTATAGAAACACTTACAAAACGATTGAGAAATTGTGACGAAAGAATTAAATTTATGAGCATAAAGAATGATGAACAGAGAACTCTCCGTTTTATTCTTGGTGTTGCGAAAACCGAGGGTAAAGAACAAAATGGAATGATACTGCTTCAAGGTGTTACCCCAGAAAAAATCCATAATCTTACAGACGTACCCGTTGAGAAAATAACAGAGTATTTAAAAAGATTATCCGATATAGATATTATTACAGAAGATGATAACAATATCTATGTCAAAAACATAAGACGTCTGGAGGAATATGTAGAGTATGTTGAGCTGAAAGAGAAATTTAAGGGCCTTTAATGATAACAGAAGAAGAGGTAAAGGTACTAAAAACAGAAATTAAAAAGATTGAACAGGCTCTTTCCTCGCAAGATACCTTAAAAAACAAAGACAAACTTAAAACGCTAAACCAGGAATATAAACAAAAAAAATCACTTCTTAGTCTTTATAAAGAATATATAAAGCTCAGCAAGGAAAAAGAAGAATATAAACAAGTCCTATCAGGAAAGGATAAAGAATTAGTAACGCTTGCACAGGAAGAGCTTCCAAAGCTTGAAAACAAACTGAAAATAGTAGAAAAAAAAATTGATGAAGCCTTATTTGATGAAGATCCATTGTGGTCCAGAAATAGTATTGTCGAAATAAGAGCAGCTGCGGGGGGAGACGAATCAGCTCTTTTTGCAGGTGATTTATTCAGGATGTATTCGCGCTACTCTGAAAGAAAGGGGTGGAAACTGGAAATACTCTCCACAAATGCAAAAGATATAGGCGGATATAAAGAAATAATATTCCTTGTTAGTGGTAGTACCTTCAAATTTATGAGATTCGAATCCGGTGTTCATAGGGTTCAAAGAATTCCCCAAACAGAAACATCCGGGAGGATTCATACTTCTACGGCAACTGTAGCAGTTTTCCCTGAAACTGAACAGAATGAGATTCAAATTGATTCAGAGGACATAAAGATAGAAGTGTTTAGAGCAGGTGGACATGGTGGGCAACATGTAAATACAACGGATTCAGCAGTAAGAATTACACATTTGCCAACAGGAGTTGTTGTATCCTGTCAGGATGAACGTTCACAGTATAGAAACAAACAAAAGGCATTAAAAATCCTGTATGCCAGGATAAAGAACCTGGCCCAAAAAAAAAGAGATGATAAAAAATCGCGGGAACGAAGAGAAATTATAAAGACAGGAGATAGAAGCGAAAAAATACGAACATATAACTTTCCTCAAAATAGAGTTACTGATCACAGAATAAACATTTCATTTTATAATCTTAATGAAATCCTCGATGGAGACCTAACTAAACTCCACAAAGAACTTTTAAAATATGAAATTACTGAATTACGCAAAAGAGATATCAAATAAGTACAAAATATCTTTTAGAGAGCTTGAGTTATTCCTTATGTATAAACTTAATACTCAGAGAGCAAACATATATATAAATAATTTAAAAAAATCACTAAAAGAAGATATTGAAAACTTTATTTCTCTTAAAAAGCTTGCGATTCCTCTTCAGTACATTACGGGAACTACAGAATTTATGGGAATAAAATTATTAACACCAAAAGGCATTTTTATTCCTAGACCGGAGACAGAAAGGCTTGTAGAAATTGCTCTCGGACTTATTACTAAAGACAGTAAGGTTTTAGAAATCGGTACAGGAACAGGTGCAATAAGCATTGCATTTGCTCATTTTAAAAATCCGACTATTGAAGCTACTGATATCTATATAAATGCAATAAAAATAGCTAAGATTAATGCGCACCTTAACAGAATAGAAAACATTAAATTCTTTCACAGAGATCTCTTTCCTTCTTCTACATCCACTAATAAATACGATTTAATTATTTCAAATCCCCCATATATTCCCAATAGGGAATTAGACAATCTTATGCACGCTGTAGCTCTATATGAACCATATACAGCACTTTCAGGAGGGAAAAATGGCGTAGAAATAATTAATAACATAATTAAGCATGGCATAAAGTACCTCAAAGAAAAGGGAAAAATACTCTTAGAAATTGATCCAGCCAACCTTCCATATATTGATCCCGGTAATTTACATTTTAAGATTATAAAAGATTATAATAATCTTGAAAGGTATTTAATTGTAAACAAAAATGAAGATATTACTGTTTAAAAACAAATTTAGAAAAAGCAATAAAAGATACGAAGATAAAATTAAAAAAGCTATTATACAAAACAATGGTAGTATTGTTGAAAACATTATGGATGCAGAAGTAGTACTTTCTCTTGGTGGTGACGGAACTATGCTTTCTGCAGTAAGAAAGGTTGTTCTTTCACATGCAAATATCCCTGTAATGGGGATAAACCTCGGAGGATTGGGATTTTTAACTGCATTTTCCCATGAAGAAACAGAAAAGGCAATAGAGAATCTTCTGAAAGATAAGTTCAGGATAGAAAAAAGAATGCTACTATGTGCAATAGTAAACAAAGAAAAGTATCCAGCACTTAACGATATTACAATAAATATGGGACAGGATATACGTGCACTTGAGATTGAGGTATTCATAGACAGTCATCCTGTTATGAATTTTTTAGGTGACGGCATAGTAGTATCAACACCAACAGGCTCAACTGCATATGCCCTTTCATGTGGAGGCCCTATCATTACACCAGATACAGAGAACATCCTTTTAACACCTATCTCTCCACATTCCCTGTCCGCTCGACCTCTTGTCGTATCTGATAAAAGGATAATTGAGCTGGCCATTGGCAAAAAAGGAGAGGTGGGCATTGTTGGTATAGATGGCCAAATAAGATTTAGCATAAAAAAACCAGAAAGGGTTGTAATAAAAAAGTCCCCATATATGATAAATATTATAATGCCTACTGATGTAAGCTATTTTGACATACTTAAAAGAAAAATGAAATGGGGAGGGATATAGGTGCTTCTAAGACTATATCTTAAAAACTACAAGTTGGTAGATGAACTTGTCTTTGAACCGGGAGAGGGATTAAACATAATAACAGGAGAAACAGGAGCTGGAAAGACTATTTTAATTGACGCTATAAATATTCTTTTGGGAGCGAGAATTGAAGGTGACGTCTTAAGAAAAGGCAAAGACACATTCATAATAGAAGGAAGTTTTAGTATAAACAGGTCTCTAAAAACAATGATTGAATCTTCAGGCATACCTGTTGAAGATAAAATTATAATAAGAAGGATAGAGAAAAACGGAAAAAGAGGAAACTACGTAAATGATATGAGCGTAAGTGTTCATTTTCTAAAAACAATTGGGAGCCATCTTATAGATATCCATGGACAACATAAACATGTAGAGCTTCTTACTCCATCAAAACATATAAGCTATCTGGACAGTTCAGGTAATTATTACGATGATATACTACATATGAAAACATATTTTAAAAACTATAGTGAACTTCTAAAAGACCTCAATGAACTGGGAAAAAAAGAAAAAGAATTTGAAGAAAAAAAAGATTTTCTTCTTTATAAAAAATCAGAAATAGAGAAATTAGCGTTAAAAGATAACGAATATAAAGAATTACTTAAAGAACAAAAACTACTTGAAAGTGCTCATAAAAGACAAAATCTATGTCATGGTATAATATCTCATCTTTCAGAGAGTGAAGACAATGTAAATATTCACTTAGAAGCTATAAAAAAGAACATAATAGATTTAGCTGTCTTTGATAATACTTTCAACCCTATAAAAGAAATGATTCATGAGACTGAATCTATACTGGAAGAAATATGGAGAGAGACCTCAGACTATATGGCAAATATTGAAGTTGATGACATAAGGCTTGAGAAAATCAATGAAAGGCTATTCAACATAGAAAATGTGGCAAATAAATATCACGTGGAACCTAATGAACTCAAGGTTTTGCTTAATGAAATAAACGAAGAACTTAACAACATTGAAAATATTTCCCAACAAAAAGAAACAATTGAGAAAAAATTAGAAGAGATAAAAAAAGAAATGGATACTACAGCAGATACGTTAAGTAAAAAAAGGAAAAAGATTATTCCTCTTATAGAAAAAGAAATTACAAAGGTTCTTAAAGAATTAGGCATGGAAAAAGCAAGGTTTATTATACAGATTAAACCTACAGAAATTTCAGAAAAAGGTATAGACAATATAACATTCCTTTTTTCTGCAAATCCTGACGCTGATCCGCAACCAATAAATAAAGTTGCTTCAGGAGGTGAATTATCAAGAATAATGCTTGCATTAAAAAGTATATTAAAAAAAGATGATGATGTCGAAACAATGATATTTGATGAAATTGACAGTGGCGTAAGTGGACGTATTGGAGAAGCTGTGGGCAAAAGATTGAGCTCTCTTGGAGAAAAAAAACAAATAATTGCTATAACCCATCTGGCTCAAATAGCAAAACAGGCTAAAAACCATTTCCTTGTAGAAAAAAAATTTATAGGTGAACATACAT
>JALVRC010000026.1:0-6709 GCA_027025255.1 Caldifarciminota bacterium | reverse complement strand
ATTCTTACCCTTGCAAATATATTCACAATGATAAGATTTGTACTGCTTTTCCCTCTTTTATACTCACTATTCTATAAACAGAAAATTCCTTCTCTTTTTCTTTATGTTTTGCTTTCACTTACAGATGTATTTGACGGCTATTTTGCAAGGAAATTTAAACAGGTTACAGAAATTGGAAAGATTATTGACCCAATAGTAGATAAATTAACATTAATTTCTATAGGAATATTGCTATGGTACCAACAAAGGATAGCTTCATACTTTGTCTGGGCTGTTGTGATAAGGGAAACACTCATTATAATAGGAAGTCTTATTATTATTAGTAAAAAGAAAAAGATTGTTGTTTCAAACCTTTTTGGCAAGCTTTTTGGTTTTGTCGTATTCTTTTTGATTCTATCAATAATCCTCGAACTAAACCAGATTAGCCTTTATTTAACATACCTTGCACTTGGAGTACTTATAATTTCAACTGTAAGCTACACTACTGTTTTTTTCAAATTTACAAAAGATTAATGAAAGTAAGCTTTATAACAGATATCCATGGAAAAACAGTGACCCCAGAGCATCTTTACGATACAGATGTCCTGTTGATAGGTGGAGATATAACACAGTTTGGTACATATGAAAAAGCAAAGAATGTTTTAAAAAAAGTACTTAACCTGAATATAAAGATATTTGCCCTGAGAGGGAACTGTGATTACGAAGGGGTAGAAAACTTTCTTATAGAGAAAGGAATCTTTGGTGAAGGAATAAATAAACATAATGATATCACGTTTCTTGGAATGGGTGGCGCTAATAAAACTCCATTCTCTACACCATACGAAAGGAATGAAGAAGAAATAGAAAACTTTCTTAATTCCTTTTCTGATTTAAATGACCCTTTTATACTTTTCAGTCATGTCCCCTCCTATAAAACAAAACTTGATAAAGTAGGACTTATGCATACAGGAAGCAAAGCAATAAGAAATTTTATTAAGAAGAAAAATCCTTTAATAGCATTTTCTGGTCACATACATCAAGCAAAAGGCAAAGACCATATAGGCAATACTCTTCTTATTAATCCCGGACCTTATCCAAATTTTGCAAGCATAATACTAAAAGATAAAAAGCCTGTTTCAATCGAGATACACAATGAAATCAATTAAACTGGCAACAATTATCGGAGCCAGGCCTCAATTTATTAAAATGAAACCCATATCCTCATATATAAAAAAACATTCCTCTATTGAAGAAATAGTAATTCACACCGGACAGCACTATGATAGACTTATGTCTGAAATATTCTTTAAAGAGATGAAAATAGACGAACCTCAAAAAAATCTCAGTGTTGGCTCTGCTTCTCACGGGAAACAAACAGGAGAAATGCTTATAAAAATTGAGGAAGCCCTATTTAAAATAAGGCCTCAAGGAGTACTGGTATATGGAGATACCAACTCTACACTGGCAGGAGCTCTTGTTGCTGCAAAAATGAATGTACCTGTGTTTCATGTTGAAGCAGGTCTTAGAAGTTATAATAAGGCTATGCCTGAAGAAATCAACAGACTGCTCACAGATCACATCTCCTCTCTGCTGTTTGCTCCTACTCAAACTGCTATTGCTAATCTTAAGAAGGAAGGATTATATAAAAACACTATACTTACAGGAGATGTTATGCTTGACAGTATACTCATGTTTGAAAAAGAGATAAAAAAGATGTCATTCCTTTTTGAAAAATACAAAATAACCCACAAAAACTATATTATAGCCACATTACATAGAGCAGAAAATACTGACAACAAAAAACGGCTTTTAGCAATTATAAATATTCTTGATAATATAGCGAGAAATATAAAGCTACTTATTCCCCTACACCATCGTACAAAAAACGCTTTAAAAAAACACAATATCACTGTAAAAAACATAGATTTTATTGAACCTGTTTCTTATTTAACAATGCTTTTTTTAGAAAAACATGCAAAATGGGTAATCACAGACTCAGGAGGGATACAAAAGGAAGCATTCATCTTAAATACCCCTTGCCTTACGTTAAGAAAAGAGACAGAATGGCAAGAGACACTGGAAAATAACATGAACACCCTTGTTGATACTGATGAAATGCTTATAAAAGAAATTATATCTAAAACAACAACCCCTTCTAATACAGAAAACACTCTACAAATATACGGTAATGGCAAGGCATCAAAAAAAATTGTTGAAGCAATAATAAACTATTTTGAATAAACTTTTAAGCATAGTATCCTGGGGGGAAAATGACAGGATAGCTGCCCATAAAAGACACAGCCACCTTATACTATATCTTAAAGAATTTGGTATAAATACTAAAGTCGTATACCTGAAAGAAACCTTTATAAAACAGGAAAAAACAAACTATAAAATTAGTAATATTAGTGGCTATGTAAAAGCTGCAAGGCTCATATACAAATATATAAAAAAATACAAAACCATACTATGCTCAACCCCTGTTGTTTTACCAAACTTCATCATATTTATGTTAAGCCTTATTAAAAGAAAAAAATGTATATTAGATATACGAGATATTTCTTATGAAACAATAGAAACAGTTACAGGCATTAAAAAACTCTATTATGTCTTCTTAAGTCTTCTGGAAAGAATAATGTTTTCTTCTAAGGCTACTATACTTATAACTGTGTCAGTTGAAATGAGCGAACTTATAAAAACGCACATGAATATAAAAAAAGCAATTTATGTTGTTGAAAACGGAACAATAGAAGAAAATTTTAAATATAAAGAGGAAAAGACAATCGACATTATATACCTTGGTAGCCTACCTCTTTATAGGAAACCAGAAAAGATAGCGCTTTTGTGTAAAAAAATTAAAGAAAGATTTAAAGATTTGCGTATAGTTTTTTTGAGCGGGAACAAAGAAACCCTAAATCCTGAGATTAAAGCAATATTTACCTCATATGAGCTTATGGACAAGATAGAATTTTTGCCTCTTACTGACTATAAAAGAATGATTGAACTGGCCTCTTCTGCAAGAATCGGATTAATCGCCCTGCAAGACACCCCTGCTTTCTATGGAGCCATCGGAGCGAAAGTATACGACTATCTAACAGCCGGGATTCCTATTATAGCTTTAGCTGAGCCATCTGTTCATCCTCCATTAAAAGCTATTGTTGCAGATACAGGAATAATAACAAATGATACTATAAAAATAGTTGAATGGATTGAAAATTTATACAAAAATCAATCCTTTTATAAAAATATTATCTTAAATGTGCTAAAAAAACGCGAGGCCCTATCTTTCAAAAAACAGGTTAAAAAATCTTTAGCACTATTTAAAAAATATATTTCTTAGTTTTTAACAGCCTTCTTAATAACTACTTTCTTCCTTCCGGTTTCTGGTTTAAACTGAAATTTATAAAAATAAATACCCTCAGCTATATCTTTATTTTTATAATTTTTACCGTTCCATAATGTCTTATACAAACCTGGTCCGAAAGCCTTATCTTTAAATATAACAGCAACAAGCTCTCCAGCCCTGTTATATATACTTAATGTAGCAACTCCCTGTTCAGGAATAGAATAATGAAATACTGTATTCTCTTTAAAAGGATTAGGAGAGTTGTGAATATTGAGCGGAGGAACTAAAACTGTCGTTAGTATACATGAATCAGAAACTGTTGAATCTATTAAAGATTGAGCATAAACATAAATTCTATCTACAAGATTTGTATCATACTGCCCAATATTAAACCCGAGCTGAGATGGGGGGAATACCTTTACGAATGTTATAAGACTATCCGGGAAACTATCAAGAACAATATCTCTAATGCCGTTAGAATTTACGTCTGAGTAAATATCTTCATTAAGTATGTAGTAAAAGCTACTTTCCTCAAAAGATATATCAAATGTATCCTTCGTATCTCCGAGATTTACTATTCTCAACTCAAACAGAGCTGTATCGTGTGGATTAATGTAGATAATTGAATCTGGTAAAACTAAAACACCTGCTGCCCTGTGAATAACACGAGTTAAAATCATTGCAGAATCAAAAGCCGAAGGATTTATTGAGGAACGGGCATACACAACTGTTGTGTCTATGTAATTATTAGTAGCATTCCTGGGGATTTCTATCTCAAGAAAAATATCCCTCTCTTCTGCTGCACCTAACTCATTAACATCCATTATACCGTCACTATTATTGTCTCGTAGAAGAGTTGTTAGCAAACTATCGTAGAAAAACTGCTTAGTAAAGCCATTATTACTTCTAAAGTCAATATTAATGTAATCGCTGCCATTCCCGCTGTTGTAAACACGCAAAGGGTATACAATACTATTTCCTGCTTGGCATGAATCTATCGTATCAGGCTCTATAAGAACTGCAGGAGCCTTTAAAATCAATGTTCTAACAATACATGAATCTATAAGATAAGGAAATTTCTTTGATTTTACAACTACAATCGTTGTATCTGTATCTCCTGCCTGTGCATTTAGAGGAAAATTTATATCAAGTACAGGGGTATAAACACTGCTATCCGGCAATATCTCAGGAATATCTATTGTATCATTCATTGTATGATCTTCAAGAGGATTAACTCCTGAACTGTCTAAAAACATAACTGTATAGTTAGAAGAAGAATAACCCCATATATCAAATGTGTCTGAGTGACACTGCGAAGAAGTAAAGGCTCTGAGTTTATACTGCTTGTGGGTTCCCGGAATTACAGAATCCAGAGTGTCAGGACTTATAAAAACATTAAATCCCGCTATATTAAGAGCTATAATTGCTGTATCCTGAACAGTAGAATCAATAGAAGAAAAAGCTACAACAGGGATTAAAACCACTGTATCCATAGGATAATGAATAGAAGGATGAATATTCAGTACAAAATTGTAGGTTGAATCTTTACCAAGTGTGTCAGTATCAACATAGCTATCTCCATTGTGGTCTTGAAGAGCATTACCTGCTGTATCCAGTAAAGAAAGTTCAATACTATCAACGCTCAAGAGCTCTATATTTATCACATCCGATATATTCCCCTTATTCACAATTCTCATGTCTACGCTGATTAAACATCCTGGCTCAGTATAAACAGTTGTATCAGGCTCTATCAAAAGAGCTGGTTTAACAGAAAAATATGTTGGAGAAAAATCCGCTCCAGCCTGATCAACACAGGAAACAATAGTAGAAATAGGTTTATTGCTAACAATTTCGTAAATAGTATTACCTGTTTTGAAATGTTTATATTCTCCCTTATTAAGAGTAAATTCAGAGATCAAATTCCTCTGACTGGCAATTTCTCCACTCTTTAAAATAATATTTGTACTGTCTTCATAGACAAAGATATTTAAATCTCCATTTGCTATGGCTGGGAGTAAAAAATACCTACCAATACCTAAACCAGCTTCATCTATACCTCTGTAAAGGTATGCATAATTGGATGTATAACTTATATAAGGGGCTATTAAGCAGCTTATGTTCTTATCTGCATGTATTGAAATCTTCCCTGGAGTAGGTGTTATTGTTTCCACATCACCTCTGTTCAAGTACCCATTAAATACTTCGTTATAAGCATCTTCCACCACAACATGTGTTGAATCGTTATATACAGCAATATTAAGATCATTTGGCCAACTACCAATTCTTCCGATTATAGAAAAAAATTCTTTTCCTGAAAAATTTCCGTTAATTGCTGGAATATAATATCCCTGATCTCCGTATGAAAGTACCTGTATTGGACGTTCAGAGACTATTCTGTATCTTGTTGCCCTGGGATTAGCTGAAATTACCATATATTCCAAAGAATCAAGCGTTGCAGTCCTCACCGTACTACCTGTCATTACATTCTCTACTGAAACATTATTGTTATTAGCTTGAGAAAAAACGTAAAACTTCGCATTATCATAATCTCCTGGCATAATTGTTAAAAATGTGTCAGACGTTGGCCTGCTGTATAAGTCCGTAGCATAATACCCCATTACAGTATTGGAAACAGGATCCCCAATCAAAATGGAAAACGGGTGATTAGCATACACATATGCAGTATTTTGCCCAATTCTTAAAGAAATGATATCATTACTATTTACAATCTGATGTGTTATCAGTCTTCCATCCATCCTATATGCATATATCTCTGTACTATCCATATATGAAAATATTACAAGGTCATTGAATGTAAAAACATAAGTGCTAAAAGTATCAACAAATACAACCTGGAACAGAATAGAAACCAACAGCATTTTACCTCCTTTCTTAATAAATAATAATATTGATTATAAATGCAATGTCAAGTTTTAAAAATCTATAAATAATACGATATATTTTTATTGACTGAGCCAAGATTTTAAATATAATGGTGCATGGATTTTAAAAACTACATTGTTCTTGTTGATGAAAAGAATAAAGAAAAGGGTATTATGGAAAAGCTTGAGGCACACAAGTTGGGTCTTTTGCACAGAGCCTTTTCCGTTTTCATTTTTAACAATAAAAAAGAACTTTTATTGCAAAAGAGGGCGCTTATAAAGTACCATTCTCCGGGATTATGGACTAACACAGTATGCAGCCATCCAATGCCCAGAGAAACCTATATTGATGCTATAAAAAGGCGACTTAAAGAAGAAATGGGTTTTTCTACTGAAACTTTTAAGAAATTTTGTTTTATCTATAAAGCTGTATTCTCAAACGGTCTTACAGAACACGAATACGATTGCGTTTTTACTGGATATTATAACAAAAATCCCATTA
>JALVRC010000025.1 GCA_027025255.1 Caldifarciminota bacterium | reverse complement strand
ATTTATCACTTAATTCATCTATCTCCAGCACATTGGATTGAATCAAATTAAGCTTTACACTATTCCATTTGGCATTTAATTCGGCTACTTTAAGGGCTTTATCCGAAATATCCATAGCATAGACATCAGAATCAGAAAATTTTTTTGACAAGGAAATAGCAATGGCTCCACTTCCTGTACCTATGTCAAGTATTTTTTTGGGAGGATTTTCAGTATGTTCATCTATAATCCATTGAACCAATTCTTCAGTCTCGGGGCGAGGGATTAGAACATGCGGATTAACCTTTAATTCCAATCCATAAAAGAAAGCATTCCCGGTGATATATTGCCATGGAAGGTGATTTTTTAATTTCTCTAAAGCCTTTAGTAGCTTTTCTTCTTCAATTTCTAATTGTGGATTAAGTATAACATCAATCTTTGAAACAGAATAGAAATTCTCTAATAAATTATAGAAAATTGCTTCTATTTCTTTTTCATCAGTATAAACCGCTTTTAATTGGCTTTTGTAGATTTTTAAAAGTGTTTTAATTTTTTTCACAAGAGTTGATGGGCAATATGTTTCATTATTATATGGTGAATTTCATCAATCGATTTCATCGCATCAATATATACGGCCTCTTCCGGAATCATGTTTTCAATAAAATCTTTTGCAACATGCTGAATCTTCAAAAAATTATCATAATCGATACCTTCCTTTGTTCCACTCTCATATTGTGAAATAACAGGTTTCCTTTCCTTTATTTTTGAAATTGGCAAATCCAAATAGAAAGTCAAATCCGGCTCTTCATAAAGGTCAATAAGAAAATCGAGGATTCCGTCATTGGTTTCCATAGCCAATTCTACGGATAGATATTTATACCAATAGCCATCCAGAATAAGGTAATCTACCTCTTTTTCCATGGCTTTTTTATAAGCAAAATCAAAGGCATGAAAAATAAAGAAAGTTCGAGAAAGTGGGGGTAATTGCATCACATATTTCTCCACCTGTGGTGGAAAACCATTATATATACTCCATTCTTTATATTCGGGATTGGCTACGATATCCCACACGCTCATCGTATTAACATTAGGCAAAACTTTTTTTAAAAGATTGACTTGTGTCGTTTTTCCTGAACCATCCACTCCCGTAATCACAATTGTTTTCATTTTACTCGTATTTTAAACATTTCTCTATCCTCTATAAATCCTGTAAATTCATCATTGATATCCATTTTTCCTACTCCTGCCGGAGTTCCCGTAAAAATTAAATCGCCTTTTTTCAGCATGAAAAATTGAGACATATAAGCAATCAATTCATCGATTTTCCAGAGCATTTGTGAAGTATTGCCATTTTGAACCACTTTCCCATTCTTTTTTAATGAAAAATTGATATTTTGAAGGTTACTAAAGGCAGTTTTTGGAATAAAATCTTTGCTTACAACTGCTGAATTATGAAAAGCTTTAGCTTTTTCCCAAGGAAGGCCTTTTGCCTTTAATTCGGATTGAAGATCTCTGGCTGTTACATCAATTCCTAATCCGATTTCATCATAATATTTATATGCAAATTCTTGCGGAATAAACTTTCCGATTTTATTTATTTTCACAACCAGCTCTACCTCATAATGAAAATCATTAGCAATGGGTGGTAAATAAAGCGGATTTTTATCCGGTAAAATCGCAGAATCGGGCTTCATAAATAAAACCGGATCCGTAGGTCGTTCATTTTTGAGTTCTTCAATATGTTTTGCATAATTTCTGCCTACACAAATTATCTTCATAATTAAATATTTTAGTTTTAGCCTGTACTTTTCAATCCACCCGACAAGGCATGGACTATTTTAAATAATTTATTCAAAACTTTTTCTTCTTCTGGAGTTCCTTTTCCTTTTACTTCTCTCCATTTTTTCAGGCATTTTATATGTAATTCATGGAGAATATAAAGTTCATTCTCACGAAGTTTCATATTTATATATTGCCCCTTTCTGCGTTCTGACGCAGGGGAACCAAAGAGCTCTTCTATTAAGGTTTTAGCAAGTTGATAATCATTTATAATTAAGTTTAAGATTTCCTCTCTCAACTCTTTATTTTTAACTAATTGAGCATACTCTCTCATAATATCCTCATCCGCAATGATCAAATTAGTTTCTATTTGAATAAATAAAAATTTAAGAAAAGGCCATTGATTTATATTCTCTTTCAATTGTTGAAAATATTCGGGATTATTCTCTTTTAAATCTTGTAGAGCTTTTCCTGTACCATACCAACCGGTTAGAGCAAAACGACTGATAT
>JALVRC010000024.1 GCA_027025255.1 Caldifarciminota bacterium | reverse complement strand
GTATATATGAGAATAAAGACCTTTATCAAACTTCTATATTGTATGGATTATTTTTAGCCAATGATATGACAGTAGGGATTATAAAGTATTTAACAGATAGAAAAAGGCCTGATGGCACAGGATATAGATTTTCTTCTGCATTCCCTTCAGCTCATACTGCAAATGCATTTTTCATTGCCACTCTTTTTTCTACGAAAGATGAGCGTCTTGCTATTCCGATGTATATCTGGGCATTTTCATCAGCTTTTTCAAGGATCTACTTAAAAAAGCATTGGTTCACAGATGTAATAGGTGGACTTTTAATCGGGACAGGGTTTGGATACCTTGCTTCAAAAATATGAGAAAATTGCTTAACGACTGGTTTGAAAGAATAAAATCTCTTGGAAAGTACAGAAATACTTTGATATCATCAGTTGTTGTCAGTTTTGTGCTCCTTTTTATTAACTATCATATGAGACACATTATGAAATTAATACATTATCCAAGAGGTTATTCCCTGCCTGTTCGTTTTACTTTATATGGTTTGATATTTTTACTTATACCTCTTATTACTTTTCCTTTTATAAAAGATAAAGAAAACTTTGGTCTTAAAATAGGTAACTGGAAAAAGTGGTTACCGGATTTACTTATTGCTTATGCGGTTATGCTTATTCTTGTTATAATTTTTGGTAGAACTCATAGTTTTATGAGAACATACCCTTTATTTAAAAAAGCAAAAGAATCATGGCAGATACTCGCTATGTATGAGGGTTCGCATTTTATTTATATGTTTGGATGGGAGTTTCTTTTTAGAGGTTATTTCCTTTTTTCTTTAAGAAAGGAAACAGGGGATGCTGCTGCTGTAACTATTCAGATGATCCCTTTTGCTGTACTTCATGCAGGTAAGCCAGAACTTGAAGCGTATGGTTCAATAATAGCTGGACTTTTCCTTGGTATTATGGCATTAAGGGGTAAAAGTATGATACCCTGTGCTATTCTCCATTTTCTTGTAGGTTTTTCAATGGACATTTTTGCTGTTTTATATTCAGGTTCTTTGAAGATATTTTAATTTATTAAAAGTTCATCCCAAAAGAGAGATTAATAATTCTATTTCTGTAAGAACCTATCATTTCTGTCCAGTTGAGGTCTATCCTGCTTTGTTTCCATACTTTAATGGAAAGAGCAAGATTGTGCAGGTAAGGTCTTTTTGAAGTTCTTCCTTCGTCTCTTTCAATAGTAAATCTATAAGATATATAATTTTCGTTGTGTTGCCAGAGAAAATTACCAGTAAATCTTCCTCTATTAAAATAGAGATAATTCTCTTCAACCTTCATTATTTCAATTGTTGGTGAAAATGTAATAAAATAGAAAAAAGTTGGAGAAATCCCTATGCCTCTTTCTATGTATGATGAGTAGTCTTTGTTGTATATGGAAAGGTCATGTTTTATAGTTTTAGTAATCTGAGTTGTTATGTTTAACCTTTTTTCTTTTAAAGAATCTGCTCTGTTAAAAGTCCCTGTTATTATCCAGCCCTGTTCAGGATATGCTGTAATATAAGAAAATGTATTCCATACAATTGTTTCTTCATTTTTTCTAAAGTCCATATCAGAATTCATAGAGAAATAGTTAGTATTTAGAAAATTTGTTAAATGAGCTCCAATCCATTCTGTTGTTTCGCCAGAGTTTTCTGCTTTGAAACCAGTTTTTTTGAAAATAAAAAATTCTGAATAGAGAGGTTTTTTATTGAACGAGTATTTTATTTCTCCATTGATGTTTTTATTGTAGTTCACAAGACTTAAATAAAGATTTTTATAATCAAGAGATAATCCTTCTGTGAAATTGCTGTCCTGTATAACGAATGTCTTAATTCTTTTGTTATTTTTTTGCAAGACTACTTCCACATTGTTATATTGAAAATTATCTCTTAAATTAAGAGAAAAATTAAAAATACCTTTATTGAAATTGCAGAACATATCTGTTTTATCTCCCATATTGATATTGAAATGAAGTAAGTTTGAGGAATAACCTGCTGTATGAATGTAAGTGCTATCTTTTTTGAATATTCCATAACTGAGAAAAGAAAAGTGTCCATAAATCCCGCTTATATTCCCTTCAATGTTGTTGTAGTTAACCGTTGTATCTATGGAGGTCAGGAAACTAATCCCCATATTTTCCCCTTCAAGTCCTATTTCACCTTTTCCTTTGATCTTTTTATCTTTGTTGAAATCCATTTTATAATTGAAAATCCCAATTTCTGTATTTGAGGAACCTATGTATGCATTGTTGTTTTTGTAGAATAAAAGATTAAAATTTTCTCCATTGTTGTAATTTACAT
>JALVRC010000023.1 GCA_027025255.1 Caldifarciminota bacterium | reverse complement strand
TACTTATTGTCCTTCTCTTACCCTACCTTCCCAAAATGAAAAAATCTGGCAAATCTTTAAAAATATTCATCCTGCTTATAAGATAAATAAAACAAAAAAAATCCTAGAAGAAAATAAACTTCTGGAATCATGGAATTTTCGCTTATACGGACACCACTGCTTATTAGAAACGGACACAAGAGAACAAGCAGTTAAAACAATCCTACCAGACAATTCCACAATCAGACCCAAATTCCCCAAATACTTTAATTGGAAAATTCATTATTTAGATTTAAAAATATTAGAAACTATTTGTAATACACCTAATAATCTAATCTATATCTATGGATGGCCCTTATGGTATTATCCACACAAGATAAGAAGAAAAGTTTATATAGAACCAAACGAACCAGAAAACCCACCATTATTACCAAAATTAAATAATAACATCTCTTTTATTGATACCCTTCCAGAACAAGAAAAAGAATGGATAATACACTTTTTCTTATATCCAGAATCCTTATTAATCTTGGACATAGATGGAAGTGATACTCCACCAGAAATAGCAATAAAATCCCTCCCTGAACCCTTTTCTTCTACCTCCTGCCTTATATGTTATTCTGCATCACAAGGAATAAAAGACGGATATAGATACAGAATTTTTTGGCAAATCATAAATTCTGTAAATGGAATAAAAAACTTACACTATATCCAAGAAACAGCCAAACTTTTAAAACAATATATCCCAGAAATTGATACCAATATTTATAATCCATGTCACCCAATTACACTTGCACCACCTATTGATTTGAGACCAGAAGAAAAACAACTACCCAAAAGAGCTTTTATACTTCCAGGAGAAAATAAATACCTAGATATAGGATATATCGGATTAACCTTCCCACAAACATACGAACCAATTTTAATTTCTAAAGAATGGAATAAACCCTTCTTAACCAAAACACAAAAAGAGAAAAAAGAACCAAACAATCAAAACTTACAAGACATTATTAAAGAAAAACGTGAAAAAATAGGAAAAGAAGGACACCATAAACAAATACTTGATTATGCTATTATTCTAAGAAAAACAGGATATGAAGAAGAAGAAATAATTAAAGAATTAGAGAATGTTATGACAACATGCGATAGAATGGGAAAATCAGAAACAGAATGGAAAACTGGATATGATAATCATAATTACAGAAAAAACATAGTCAGATGGACAATTAGAAATATCCATCTGGCTGGCCAAGAAAGGAGTCTTTATGAAACACGCAAATAACTTACACAAAGAAATAGAACTTTGCAACAAATATTTTGGATTAAAAAAAATACAAATAATTCCACAAACTGAAATTAACAAAATTAGAAAAAAATTAGATGCCCTAGCAAGAACACTCCTTAACAAAAACCTTACACAATCCCAAATTATCCAAGTACCAATGGGCGTGGGGAAAACAGAAGCTTTTATCAATGCCCTTAATTTTACAAATAAAGATATTATCTTTTCAGCACCCACCAGGGAATTAGCAGAAGATATTTATAACAGAGCGAAAGAGAAAAACATTTCCTGTTTCCTTTTATTTGGAAAACAACCAGAAGAATGCGAAAATCCAGAATATAAAAACCTTTTACGTAAATTAATCAATCAAAACATAAATTCACATTACTATATCTGCAAAAAATGTAATATAAAATGCAGATATAAAAGGGATTTAGAAAAAGCTAAAAATTATCAAATTATTATCACAACACATATTATGGCACTTCCCCTTGCAGAAATGCGTGGAAGCAATGTTACCGTTATCTATGATGAAAACATTGATACAATAAGAACGGGAAAAACCACATGGAATTATGTTAAGAAAAAGATAGAACTATTAGAAAAAACACTAAACAAACAACTGCCATTAACAAGACTATGGATTAAACAACTACAAGAAACAATTATCAATAACACATTCTTCCATGATGGCACATTAATAACACCAATAGATATTACAGATAACTATATCTGGAACAATGATGATTTTATAAACATAGCAGGGTTAAAAACAATAAAAAAACAAGCAAGAAAAGAACTAAAAAATGTAAATGAAAAGAAACTAATTAAAGCAGGTATAATAATTTCCAAACCAATATTGGAATTATTAAAAGGAAACTTAGAAAATTGCATCTTTATTATAGGAGAAGAAAAGTATTTCTATACTTCCTCCACAATTCCAATGTATCATCCTTCTATTACCTTGGATGCCACGCCACCTGTAGATGGAATAAAAAATGGAATACAGATACACTCCTTTAAATGCAAAACAAAATACATAATCAATGGAATTA
>JALVRC010000022.1 GCA_027025255.1 Caldifarciminota bacterium | reverse complement strand
CTATCAACGGAGAAAGCCGTAAAGTTCGCCCACAGGTTGAAAGAGGTAGTTGTGGCCTGGCTGATAGACGACGAGAGGAGTTTTGAGAGAACTCTCAGAAATGGCGTAGACGCAATGGCTACAGACTTTCCCTCATGGCTGGTAGAGAAGAGGGAAGAGGCGGGGAGTTAATCATTATCAGGTTATTTAGAATTTCCTTTGGAGAACATAGCTTGGAAAAGAAAGCTAACACCTTTCTTATTACTTGACAACAGGGGTTAGCAGTTTGTTATGATTGCAGAAAATAGTGCACGGAGACAAAATGGCACCACTCCAATTGAGGATAAAAAACTTAGGAAATATTAAGGACACTCGGATAAAAGTAAGCAATTTAACAATCTTTGTAGGAAAAAACAATACCAACAAAACATGGACAGCTTACATTATCCACTCAATAGCCTCTGAAGAAACAATTGAAAGTTATGTAACCGATTTTATATGGAGCAGAAGATGGAATTTGAAAATAAAAGTTGATTTTATTCAAAATTATCTCTCAAGAGTCAAGAAACATATTGAGCTACTCGTACAACAAGAGAAAGTTCCACCTTTTTTTTCAAAGGAAGACATATTTTTTGTAAAAAACTTAATGAGGGATTATCTAAACTTTGTAGCAAAAGAGTTTCCATCTTTTATCTCTATTAGTAAGGAACAGGTAAAAAATCTAAAAATCTCCCTGTGCTGGCCTAGTAAGAAAAAAGAAAAGGAGTTAAAAGAACTATTAGACTTATTTAATAAAACTTTCAATAAGCTCGCTCGTAGTAAGTGGTTTGAGAACTGTTACGAACATTCAATACTTTATGAGTGTTACCTATCCTTAATTATGAGGAGCACCATAAGAAGTCTATTTGGCAACCCTTTTAACCTTCCAGTTGAGAGAAATACGCTTATAACCTTTTCCAATCTAATTAACCTTGGTGAAGGCTCTATTTACAATCTCTCCAAAATTAGAGGATCTCTAGGAAGAACCTTAAATTTTCTAAAAATACTTATTCAAAATGCTAAACCTTCTGAAAAGTCACTCAAACAAAGAGCAGTATTACTGCAAAATATAGAACGTGCAGTTGAAGAACTGATTACCATTCATAAATTACTACGCCCTAAGAATTTTAACTATAACTATCCAGTTCCTGTTAAAGATTTTAAAGATTTTGTTCAGCGCCTTCCCTTTTTAAAACCTAAAGAAAAATATTTGAACGAAATTTTGCTTTCCTATCTACAAGAAATAATAGAGGGTGAAATCAAAATTGACGAAACTGGAATTGTTTACAAAACGAGCAATGAAGTAACGCTCCCCATCATGGTCTCCTCTTCCATGATTAAAAGTCTTGGAGGACTTTATGCTTACATTGCTTATAAGGCTGAAGAAAATGATCTATTAATAATAGATGAACCTGAAAATAATCTACATCCAAGAGCTCAAGTCAAAATGGTTGAATTTCTATCTTTTATGGCAAATAAGGGAATCAAAGTTCTCACCACAACTCACTCTCCTTACATAGTAGACCATCTTATAAATTTAATAGAAGCTAATAACGCTGTTGAGGCAAAAGAAAAAAATCCAGATGATTTAGCCTCTCTGTTTTACCTCAAAACTAAAGACGCATTCATAGCTAAAGACAAAGTTTCAGTTTATCTTTTCTCCGATAATGGAGAGGTTAAAAGTATTTTAGATTCGAAAACAGGAATTATAGACTGGGAAACTTTTAGTTCTGTTTCTGAAGAGATATCAGAACTTTACTACAAAATTTAAGGAGAAAATATTCTATGTGTGAATGTGAATTCTACAGCAAACTTATTAATAAACTATCTGCTTGTCTTACAAGGCATAACTATAAATGCCCAAAAAGACGGAAAATCATTTCTTGTGAGGAAAATAATGCAAAATTCACTTGTAAAATAGAACCTAATGAAATAGCTTGTCTTTTTGTTGTTGACCCACATCATAAAGGAAACTGTAGAAGTAGTATACCTGCCAACTGCTTGAGTTCCAGTAACTTCTGCGACTTTATTCTGTTCGTTAACACGAATCATTTTGAAAATGCTTTAAAAAGCATTACATTCATAGAGCTTAAAGGAAGTAATACAAATCATGCCGTTAAACAAATAAAAGAAACCATAAAAGCATTCATGAGAAAGTTCCCTAAGAATAAATGGGGATATAAAGCCTTTGCTGTAATTATTTTTACCGGAAGTACTCCCAAAATCACAAAGGATAAGGAGTTGAAAAAATTACTTGATAAATTTCCATTCCTCAAAAAGAGAGAGCAAGAAGATATAAC
>JALVRC010000021.1 GCA_027025255.1 Caldifarciminota bacterium | reverse complement strand
CTTTTAAAGAAGGAAAGAGAGCTACTACACAGAATTGTAGGAGAAACATTGGAAAGACTTTTTAAAAAAACCAGTAATGCTCATCTCGACGAATTAAGCTACCATTTCGTGCAGGCGCATAGCAAAAAGGCATTAAAGTATCTTATCCAATCAGGAATAAGCAAATCTAATGCCTACAGACTGGACGAAGCTCTTGAAGATTTTAATAAGTATCTAAAAATCAAAAACTCCCCGTATGTTCAATTTAATATCGGAAGAGTGTTCTATTTAAAATCCCAGTTTGTAAATGCACATGAATACCTTGATAAGGCCATTCGTCATACCAAAAATAAAGGGCTTAAAGCTCTTATTTTAGACCTAAAAGGAGCTACATTACGAGAAGAGGGAAAATTTTTTGAATCACTTAAGACATTAAAAAAATCTTCTGAGCTGTATTCAAAATGTCTTAAAAAAACATAATAGCAAATTACTTAAATATTAGAAGAACATATCTTTATATGGGGCGGTTTAACGAAGTTATTAATAT
Source organism: Caldifarciminota bacterium (assembly GCA_027025255.1). Classification (GTDB taxonomy): domain Bacteria; phylum Hydrothermota; class Tepidihabitantia; order B3-TA06; family JALVRC01; genus JALVRC01. The sequence goes on along the minus strand of JALVRC010000021.1, from coordinate 19,708 downwards.
CTGTAATCAAACGCTAAAACTAACAAGCAAAGGTATAAACGAAGAAAATATCAATACGGCGGATATCTATCATCTTCTTGCTATGGCCTATTTCAAACTAAACGACTTTGCTTCTTTTTTTCTTTATACAGAGAAATCCCTTAATCTAAAACTTAAACTTCTCAATCATTATCATATTGATATTGCCAAGTCATACAACAGTCTGGCTATATACTATGCATCTTTTTCAAAATACAGAAAAGCCCTTTTCTTTTTTAAAAAATCACTCAAAATAAAAGAAAGAATCTTTCCTAAAAATCACCCTGAAGTAGCGCGAATTCTCAATAACATCGCAATTGTATATGCAAAGCAAGAAAAGTTTAATGAGGCATTAAGATTCTTTAAACGTGCTCATAGTATAAAGAAAAAATACTTTGGAGAGGGTCATGTAAAATTAAAACATTCATATGAAAACGTTGGTAACGTATATTACGAACTCCATATGTTTGATACTTCTATAAAATACTTTAAAAAAGCTCTAAATATTTCACACAAGGTCTATGGAGCAATACATGTAGAAAATTCTATTCTTCTGAAAAAAATTGCTGACATCTATATCTTCAAAAAAGATCTTAAACAGGCACTATTCTTTGCAGGAAAAAGTTTATCAATTTTTCATAAAATAAAAAAAGAAAAACCTATATCTCAGCTTAGTCTGACATATACTACATTTGCAAAAATATTACTTTTTCAAGGGAAAATACATATATCGTTAAAATTATTCACAAAGACTTTCAATATTCTTAAAAATAACCACATTAAGAAGCAAATTGAACATGCATCACCGCTTTTTTATATAATTCGCATATTTTCTTATCTGGGCAATCTTTTAAACTTTACCTGAAATATTTATTGGATAATTTAAAGCTTATCAATAAATTTTTGGGCAAGAAGCATTCTCTCAATACATTTGCCTATCTATTGCTAATTAACTATTACATAGATAAAGCTAACTACGTTCTTGCTAAAAAACTATTAAAATCCACTATTTTAAAAGTTAAATCTGCTTCTTATAACAATCTTTTAAAACAAATACTTTTAATAAAGCTTACACATTCAAAAGAAACGTATATAAAGAAGAATCTACAAAGTGTTGCAAAACAAATAAAAAACCTGGATAAAGACGATTTTATACTCTGGCTGATAATTCTAATCTTGCCCGAATACTTTAAATATGATATAAAAACTGCAAAAGATTTCTCTGCTTATTTCAATAATCTAAAAAAAGAAAGTCAAGCCTCCATGTACAACGCATATAATTACTTCTACAAAGCTAAAATCTTAAGAATTAATAATAATAATAAAAATGCTAATAAACTCTTAAATAATGCTGAAAAGATAGCAAAAAAACTATCGCTTAAACCTCTGTTAATTGATATCTTTTTTGAAAAATATCTTCTTACACAAAACACAGCTTTTTTTAAACAAGCAACAACCCTTGCTAAAAATATTGGGTATCTTGATAGATTAAGAACACTAAAAAATAACACGAATACTTAAAAATTTCTTCTTACTATATTTCATTTCCTTGACTTTCTAATGTTTTTCTGTATCATTATAGCATGATAGTAATATTTTTCTTAATGCAAATATCTGAGCCAGAAGATACATGCGAACTCTATCTTATTGATATGGCGTTTGCCAGGTATCATCCTACCTGGGAAAGAGCTTACGATTCCTTACCCGGAAGCATGATGTCTTCACAAGGATGCCTTGATATGCTGAGATGGTATACAGATTATAAAGCAAAAATTCGTTTTCATGTGTTTGATAAGTGGCTTTTTACATACAGATTCCTTCAAAAGAATAATTTTGATAGAAATTTACTGTTACACAGCTTTGAAGCTTTGTACAAAATATATAAACGTCTTTATAGCGGTATCTATGTCTCTCCTTCTTTCTATAAGTATAATGATGAAGCTGCCTTCATTATATCATGGTATAAAACAGGAATGAACAATATAGTATTCCATATTGGAGTTCCTCATTTTGACAGGAATTTTTCTTTAAAATACGTAAAACCGGGAGACACAATAAATGAATATAGACCCATCCCTACAACTCCGATACACATAAGAATTGAGGCAAAGATAAAATTCCAAAAAGCATACATTAGATATCACTATTCTCATCTCAGTGAAGAAAAATCTCTTTATCTTATGCCTCAAGAAGGAAGATTTGATGTATACAGAATTTTTAAAGATTCTTCCTCCATATTTATAGACATTCCTTTTAAAAATATTTTAACAACAGGTATAAATGCTTCCTGGGAAAATAGAGATTCTATATATTTAAAAGCCTTTGATAATAATGTGTATCACGACTCTTTAAACAATCTCTCTCTTGAAGCCTTTATATACAAAACATTTAAAAAAGGGGAAGCTTATTTAGGTCTTTTGTATAGCGGCAAAAAAAGACTAACAACCTCATACCTTTACGAAAGACCATGGTACGGACTAAACTTAAGACTAAAATACTCCATTTTTTCTTTTATGGACGCCTATACAGGATTCCAATGGAGCCGCAGACAACGATATGTCAACGGAGATACTCTAACAAAGGGCTGGAGAAATAAACAGTCAAGACTAATTATTGCCCTTGATTTCAAATTCCCAAATGGTATTCATTTTCTGATAAATGAAGGGATAGAAACAGATCCTCCCCTTGAATATATGCTTTCTCATCCTCACAACCACACGTATATTTCGCTTTTTATGCCATTTAAGCCATTATGAGAATTATACATTTCAATGTTGTATCTTCCACTCAAACGATTGCAAGAAAGTATATCCATAATAAGCCTGTCCTCGTGTATTCTGATATACAAACAAAAGGGAAAGGAAGACAAAAAAGAAAATGGGCCTCAGAATACGGAGGGTTTTACGGAAGTTTTATTTTGAAATGCAATAAAGAAAAAGCACCTGCTCTTAAAATGGCATATATAATAAACACTTACATGCGTAAAAGATTTAAAATCACATCAGATATCTATTATCCTAATGATATCTATTTTAAGGGAAGAAAAATGGGGGGAATAATCACCAATAAAATATATAATACCTTAATTGCTGGTGTAGGAATCAATATAAATCAGAAAGGGTTTAACCCGGAACTCAACGCAATATCATTAATGCAGATTATAGAAAAACATACGGATATTAAAAATTTTGCTCAAGATCTTTCTATTTATGTAGAGGATATGTGGGGAAAAAATATAGTGTTAGAAGACATTGAACAAGCTCTCTATTTCCCAGATGACAGTGTAAAGATAAAGCTAAAGACTTCTATCCGGTCTTTTAACTTAAAAGGGCTTGATGAAAACTACAACTTAATTGTTTCTGAGAATAACAAATATAAAATTCTAAAACCTTTTTCAATTACGAGGATAATATGGTAATTTTGATTGATATAGGAAATACCAACGTTCATATAGGTATTGCAGAAAACAGGAAAATTGTTGAGAATAGAATGTTTTCTGCTGATGTTAAACGAACGAAAGACGAATGGTATTTGATGTTAAAAGGCTTTAGCGTTGACACATTCCCTGAAGCCGTAGTCATCTCTTCAGTTGTACCTTATCTTACTAATACCTTTGTTTCTTTGTTTAAAGGAATTACAGGAAAAGAACCCATAATTATTCACACAGGAATGCAAACAGGAATGGAAATCCATGCAAAAGACATTAGTTATCTTCCACCTGATAGATTTTCAAATGTAATAGGGGCTTTTTACGAATACAGGAAAGAAATTGCTGTAATAGACTTTGGTACGGCTACCAAGGTAGATATTGTTGACAGTAAAGGTATTTATCTTGGAGGAATAGTTGCACCCGGGATTTATACTTCTTATAAGGCTCTTATTGAAAATTCATCCCTTTTGCCAAATACATCCATTTCACCACCAAAAGATTTCATAGCAAAAGACTCTCAAGATTCACTGAAAGCTGGTATTCTTTTAAACACCATAGGATTTCTGGAAGCAACAAAAGCAATTATAAGAAAAGAGATAAAAAAAGAATTCCTTTTTGTGGCGACTGGCGGTGCCTCACATTTAGTCTATTATCTTGGAAAATCAATAGACACAATTGACAGAGATTTAACCCTAAAGGGAATGTTATACCTTTATGATATTAATAGAAGGTGAAAATAACAACACTCTCTGCTCAACAAACAGAAGCACTTGGCATTCGTCTTTCTAAAAAAATAAAGAAAGGAAACATAGTAGGGGTTTATGGAGAACTTGGAGCTGGTAAAACAACCTTGATTAGAGGAATTATAAAGGCTATAGAAGGTGTAAATTTAGTGCCAAGCCCAACATTTAATATTATAATTGAGTATGAACAAATTATACATATGGACTTATATAGGCTTGGAGAAGAGGATTTTTACTCTCTTGGACTTGACAACCTGGAAGAAAAAATTGTTCTTGTTGAGTGGCCTGAACGTTTCCATTATTTTCTTATTCCTGACATTAAAATTCGTATATACGTTGAAAATGAAGTAAAAAGGGTAATTGAAATAGATGGCATTCCTTGGAATTGATACATCAACCTCATACATCTCCTTAATATCTATTGGAGACAAAAAGGGAAAAAAGGAATTACTTGTAGAAATAGAAAATAAAATGATAGAAAACATTCCTTTTTATATAGAAAAAATCATTCCTTCTATTGAAACAATAAATAAAATAGGTGTTATCATAGGTCCGGGAAAATTTACTTCTCTAAGGATTGGAGTTAATATAGCAAATGCTATAGGTCTTATGTTAAATACAGGAGTAATCCCCATTAATAGCCTTGATCTATGGCACGCACATGCACAGATGGAGGACATATGTATCCTGATTGATGCATATAGAAATGAATTCTATTGTGGAATGTTCTCAAAAGGCTTAAAAAAATATATGCTATGTAATATAAATCAAGTTCTATCTATATCACAAAAATACAGAATTGTTGCTCATCAATCACTTAATAAAAAGATTGAACAAATCAAGAATAAACATTTGCTAAATAGCCTGCCTCCTGCTTTTTTGCTCTATACTCTGGCAAAGAATAAAAAGCCTGTAGAATATGCACAACCGTTTTATCTTAAAAAAACTGATGCGGAAAGAAATTTAAATGGATAACTTTCTTGCTCTTGTAAAAAAAAGAAGAAGTATAAGAGCATACAGGGAAAAAACTATTCCAGAAGAGATAATTGATTATATACTGGAAGCAGGGAGGCTTGCACCTTCTTCTGAAAACTTGCAACCATGGAAATTTTACGTAGTAAGAAACAAAAGTACTATATTTAAGCTATCAAAAGCTGCTCCATTAAAACTGAACAGATATCTAAAATTTATAGCCTCTGCTGACACTATTATAGTTCTTGTCGCGGAGAAAAAACCAGTCCACTGGATAGCAAAACTAATCGGCAAGGATTATCATGAACTTGATGTTATGATTGCAGGAGAACATATGGTGCTTGCTGCAACAGATAAAAATATTGGCTCATGCTGGATTGGCTGGTTTAGCGAAAAAAAAGTCAAAAGGATTCTTAATCTTAACCCAGCGCAAAAGCCTATTGCTATGATAGCCCTTGGATACCCCCAAGAAGAAAAAGAAGAAGTAAAGAACAGATTAAGTAAAAACAAAGTCGTTGTTTTCATAGGAGATAAAAATGATTAAAATAGGAAATAGTGCGGATTGTATTATTAAGCCTATGTTTGAAGGAGAAAACACGCCATCTCTACCCCCTGGATTTAAAGGTAAAGAGGCTCAATCATATATTTCTTTTAATGAAAAATGGAATATATACATTGGACTCGGCAAACTATACACCTTTACATTAGATAAATTAAGACAACTATCAGGTAAAATTTCTGAATTAATGGAAAAAAATGGGTTAAAAGAAGCTTTTATAGATATTGACTTTTTTAAAAAAACAGGGCTAAAACAGGACCTTATTGTACAATCGCTTGTAGAGGGTTTTGAATTAAGCCTATATAATTATACAAAATCAAAGAACTTAACCCTGATTATCAATGCTCAAAACTTTGAAAAAGCCTTAATTATGGGGAAAACTGTTTCAAACGTACAAAACTTTGTAAGGCGTCTTGTAGACACCCCTCCGAATGAACTCTATCCAGAAAATTTTGTTTCTGAAGTTAGTAAAGAAACAAAGGATTTAAATCTCGATACTAAAGTACTTACAGAAAACGAACTCTTAGAAAAGGGCATGTGTGGAATATACAATGTTGGTAAAGGAAGTATTCATCCACAGAGACTTCTTGTGCTAACATATACCCCTGAGTCCTATAAAGAACACTTTGTTTTCATCGGAAAGGGTGTATGTTTTGATTCCGGAGGAATAAACCTAAAAAGAAATGGGGGAAGAGGAATGAAAGGAGACATGGCAGGAGCTGCGGTTGCTGCTGGAATGGCAATAATTTCTGCAAAACTGAATCTTGATATTAAGGTAACCTCAATTACTCCTCTTGTAGAAAATATGCCAGCACCTCACGCATTAAAACCTGATGATGTTATAACTATGTACAATGGCAAACGAGTAGAAATCATATCAAGTGATGCTGAAGGCCGATTAATCCTTGCTGATGCCCTTGCTTTTGCAGAAGAGATGAATCCTGATCACATAATTGATATAGCCACACTAACAGGAGGAGTAATATCAATCCTGGGAGAACTTTATTCTGCTGTTTTAGGAAAAGATAAAAAAATAATAAAAAAACTTGTCAAATCAAAGGATACAACAGGAGAATTCTTCTGGGAGCTACCCTTAATAGAAGAATATAAGGAGTTCCTTAAAGTAAATAATAATGTTGCTGATATAAAGAATTCTGCCGGAAAAGTTTCAACTATCAGTGCAGCCCTTTTTCTATCTGAATTTGTAAAAACATCGCACTGGACTCATATTGACATTGCCGGAAAAGAAATCTGGAGTAAGAAACGAACTTATATCAATGCAGGAGCTACTGGTATTCCTCTAAGAAGCCTTACCTACCTCATTACTGGCCTTATTTAATATATATATAGCGTTCAAAACCTCGTTCTGTTTTCAAAAAATAGATACCGCTCCTCATAGATCCCTTACTGTAAATACTTCTTCCTCTTAAATCATATACTTTCCCTATATTTTCAATCTCTTTATCAATAATAAGGGAAAAACTCTTATCTACAGTTTCTACAATCCCTACCTTGTTCTCTCTCCCAGGAGTAGGACCGTCATCTACAGAGGGAAGCCAATTATCAGCTTTATCTGGGCCTAAGATATCCACACGTTCCCAGGAATGACCGTTACCAGCAGAATAAGGGAATTCATCATCATCAAAAGGCGTTCCAAATGTAGTTACAAAGGTAGAGTCGTTGTTATATAAAACTAAAGGGTCGTTATTCTGTAATTCATTCCCAATAGTTGTATTCCCAACTGTAACTATTAAAACCCCCTCTGGAATATCGTAAGGTTGACAATATCCTCCCTTTGCACTATCAACAACTGTATACTCTGGATCCATTATTAAAGCATAAGAAAAAGGTGCCAGCTTTAACTCATTTATTTTTACCCCGGGATAAAAAGAAAGTATCTTATCATCTGTCCATGCAATAATTGTATCCTTACTATCCAGATCAGTAATATGAAACCCTGTTAAATCTACTGTACTATCACTGTTGTTAAACAACTCAACATACTCATTTCTATCTTCTGGCTCTAATTTACCTGTTGAGCCAAAAGGATTAGCCATTACTTCTGTTATAACAAGTCTCATGATTATAACAATCATACACCCTCCTTATTTAAATCCCGGAAAAACTACCTATTCTTAAGTACATAACGGGAAGGTATTTAAAAGACCACCCAAGACCAAAACTCAAAGGGCCAATTGGAGAATTATAATCCAAAGACACGTTTGCTCCAGGAAAATAGTTTTTCATAAAACCAAAATCCTTGAAATCAGTTGCAAAAATTACCCCGGATAATTTTATATACACAGGGGAAGAAAAGATCTTCATCAATTTAATCCTTGGACCAGTAGCAAAATTAAATAATATGTATGAGTAAAATTCATCCCTGTAGAACCCAAAACCTTCTTTATTAGCAAATAATTCATTAAAATTAAAATCCCTATCAAAAGGATAAAGCATTTTTAAATCTATTTCAGTATCCCATGATAAAGTATACATTGTGGATACAAACCTCAAATTCGTTATTACATAACCATACCATTCTACTGGAACACCTATACCTCCGTTAACACTTAGAGAAAACCCTCTTGTTGGTAAGAACAACCTGTCTAAATTTACAGCTTCAAGCCTTAATGTAGCAAAGACTCTCCTCATAATATTAGCAGGTGGATTTATAACGTTTGAAGGAAATTCATTTTTCACACTCATATTTGCAAATCCAATACTTAATCTGTTATTCTTAGATGCATAACCTATCTCCGCGCCTGCTTTTCTTCTTTCTTGCCTAAAACTATATGCCCAAACATGTTCTTTATAAAAACTCCTTTCTGTATAAAGAGACTTATAATATACTCTAAAACCAAAAGGAAAACCTAAGAAATCTGAGCTTGACAAAAGAAACTGTCTAAAACTGTTCCATCCAATACCCAGATCCATTTCCGCATTAATCCCCCATCCAAGAATATTACCTTGATGCACGCCCAGTAATGCGGTTAATTCATGTGGGTAGTCATAGGTTATACCAAAACCTACAATACCTGTTGGCCTTTCTTCAACACGATATGTAAGCTCTAATCCACTACCTTTTATGGTATCTATTGAATAGTCTACCTTTCTAAATATGCCTGTTTTATACAAAGACACCATATCCTTATATATACGTTCAGGAATTAGTGTATCTCCTCTTTTTATATGTATAAGTTTTCTAATAATCCACGTCCAGGTAAACTTGTTTCCCCTTATTTTAATGTTGGCTACTGGTAACGCATGCCTAATAATCTCTCTCTTCCTATATTTTAAGGTCTTTACTGGAACAATCTTTAAGATGGTATCTATCTGTGACAATGCTGCAATCTCTCCCTGTTTTATTATGTTCTTAGCATCAGAAAAATCCATAGGAGCAAAATCCTTTAGATACGGAGACACTAAAATGTCTGCTTCTTTCCTCGCCTTTATTACTTCTTTGTTTGATATAACAGTAAGTGTGTTAGATATTATCTCAAAGATGCTAAATCCAATGGATGGTATATGAAGACCAACATCAACTGCAATAATAACATCCGAACTTTCTTTGCGGGCAACTGAGACAGGAAGGTTATCAACAACAACTCCATCAACCAATAAAAGAGAATCCATTTCAACAGCATCAAAAATACCAGGAAGGGAAGAAGAGGCTCGCATTGCTACTGAAAGCCTTCCTTTCTTTATTATTACCTCTTTGCCAGTAATAATATCAGTTGCAACAGCTCTAAATGGAGTTTTAAGGTTATCAAAATCAAAATTAGCTTCCCAGCATTCTCTTCCTGTAAGTTTTTCAAATGTCAAAAGAATATTCTCCCCGCCTAAAAGCCCCTGAGGTATATTAAAATTCAAATACTGGTGCCTGAACATCAAAGGAAACATATAAGCATTTCTTCTATCTTCAAGAGAAAGATAAGACTCTGGTATTTTTTCCGAAAAAAGTACTGCCCAATCAGTATGTAGGGCAAAATACTCAAGCTCCTCTGGAGAATACCCTGCTGCATACAACCCACCGACAATTGCTCCCATACTATTGCCTACAACTAAATCAGGATAAATGTTGTACTTTTTTAAAACCTTTAATACCCCAATATGAGCAAGCCCTCTTGCCACTCCACCACTCAATACCAATGCAACCTTCTTTGCATGAATGGTTGAAAATATAAATATTAAAATCAACACGATTCTCCGCATAAAAAATTTTACTCATTCGTTAAAGAAAGTCAAGAGTTAACTCTTTACTGAACACACAAATTTTTAAAAGGACAGATTCTACACGTATCAGGAGAAGGTTCGGCAACAAAAGGCTCCCTTTCAAAAATTATTTCAAGAACCCTTAAAACTATACGCTCTATAGTCTCCTTATCACTCTCAAAATACAAATAAGGCTTATCCCTTGAAAATATACTTATATACCCTGCTTTAACAGATGTGGCTCTATATTTTTTATCTGAATACAAAAACATCAAATACAGAAGCAACTGTAAAGAATGGATAGCTTTTTTCAAACTCTTTTTATCCATTGTTGGACTGAATTTATTAATGTTCGGAACATACATATTTCTTTTTGTTTTTATATCCCATACAACATAACTGTCTCTCTCCTTATCTATTCTATCAATTCTACCAACAAAATTCAGGCCTTTTATGTTTGTTTGAAACCATGTCTCAACACCAACGATTTTATTTTCTGCCTTTTGTCCTATTTCTAACTCTATAAAATTTTTTAAATATTTCAAAACGACCTGCTTTATTATATACCATTCTCCTTTTTTGCTGTCTATCCCTTCCTTAAGTAAAATAGTATCAAATTTTCTTTCTAAAACTTCTTTTGTTAAAGAAGAAAGATTTTTAATCTCTTTATTTACAATCCTTCTATAAACCTCCTCCATTAACTTATGTACCAAATTACCTACATCCTTATAAGAAGCCTCTTTTTTCTCGTCTATCTCTCTAAGATTTAAAATATAAGCGTAATAAAATTTTAAGGAACAGGAAAGAAACGTATCAAGCTTTGTTGCTGAAAATCTTATTTTTTTCATTTTATTAATAATATCATCTGTCTTCTCTATCACTATATCCTTTTTCTTTAAACTGAGAACCATACCTATACTTTTCGCTTCTTTCCCCTTTCCTCTTTTCTCCTGTTCCCATAGTATCTGTTCTATGTATCTACTCCTTACACTCTCTTCCTCTTCTGTATACAAAAGAAAAACTTCTTTAGCATTTAAGATGGAAGAAAAGAAATTAAGTCTTGTAATATTTTCTCTATCTTTATAATCAGGAATACCCAATTCCTTTCTTTTATATGAAGGTAAAACCTGATCATAACTATAGGAAGCAGGTATTGTTCCTTCATTAACATCAAGTACAATTATTTTTTTAAATGCCAGAGCCCTTGTCTCAAGAGCTCCCATAATCTGTATTCCTTTAAAAGGCTCTCCTTTAAAGGCAATTCTTTCGCCTTCAAAGAGATGTTTAAAAATCTTAATAAGGACAATCGTATTATATTGCTCATTTGCAAAAATTCCCTGTTCGCTCTTTGTAAGAAAAGATATAATGTTCATGAAAAAGGTTCTATTTAAGGGGTAGACAAAAAGATTTTTATTATTATAGATAGAAAGCAAAAAATCCTTTATAATCACAGTTAAATCCTTAATAGTCTTAGCATTAGAAATAGCCTTTAAAATGTTTTTAACGGATTCAAAGATATGTTGCTCAAAAAGATTTTTAAACCTCATCTTACAATCGCTAATATCTATAAAGTTATCATAAGAAGCCCTCATCTGTTTTACAATGCTTTGAGCAGCTATTCTATTTGTCTCTCTGTCATCAAGTAATCCATTCTTTATAAGAGGGTGAGTAAAGATATTTACAATATATGTTTTTTCAATTAAATTATCATTTAAGAATTCAACAGCCTCTAAAAATAACTCTATTAAGTGATAGAAGATGTTTCTTTTCATGGGATATCCCATTGTTATGTTGAATATGTTATCTGTTTGGGATAAACTATGCAGTAAAGGGATAATCGCATCTTCTTCTGGTAAAACTATGGCTGTATCCTTTCCATCCGTCTTGTCTAAAAAATTTGCAACACTTGCAAATTCTGTCTGCCTATCAGGAAATCCAAATACCTTTACATGCGAAAAGTCCTCCGGTTTACTATTTCTTTTTAAGTTCTTTACAACATCTCCTCCAAACTGTATACTTGTTCTTTTGTCCAGCTGAAAAAAAACAATCGTTTCTGTCTTTCTGTCTATTTCCTTAAGAATTTTCTGTTCAGCAATAGTTGAAAAGTTTATACCAGCAAAAAGAACTGTTTTGAAATCAATTTCCACCCCTTTTTCTGCAAGATGTCTATACTTATCGCCTCTATAAGTAAGTTCATAGTGTTCAAGAAAAAGTTTTAATGCCTTAATAATATCGGGAATGAATCTTATATAACCTCTCTCGCCCTCAACATCTTCTCTGGAAATATCCTTAAGTGCCATATCTATTGATTCGCATGCATTAAGAAACTTTGTTCCCACAGAAAGAAATGCATCTATTGAAAAGAATTTCTTTATTCTATTTGAACTCATAGCATATATACCAAGTAATAAATCGTTTTTATCAGCATCTTTCTTAAAACTTTTCTTTCTGTATAGAAAGGATACAAAATCATCTATTGAAAAAATGTATGGAATAATACCTGGCCTTCTATTCATTTTAAATTTTTGTTTTAAAAGAAAAACAGCTCTTCTTGTTGGTAAAACAATACAGGTTTTTAAAAGGTCTTCCTCATTTCCGATTTTTTCAAATATCACATCTATTAGTGCTTTACCAAAAGGGACAAACTCAACCTTCAAAACCAACCTCCTTAACAATCTCTTCTCTCATATATAATATATAGCCTTTAATATCTTTTAAAAATATGTTTTTCATAGTCTGCATATAATGTCTTAGCTGAACAACATCTTTATTCCTCTGTCTACCTGTTTTAAAATCTATAATATACACTACATCATCTTTAATAACTATCCTGTCAGGTCTTATAATTTCACCTTTACTATCAACAAAATCCTTTTCCACAATGTGTACTGCATCTAAAAGATTTCGGTCTTTAAAAAATTTATAGACAAAACGAAAGGCCTTTTGTTCTAAGCCTTGCTTAACATTAGAATCTTTTAAAAAACTCTCATCCTCGAAGACCTCAAGCATCCTGTGAACATCTATTCCTTCCTGTATCTCTTCTGTCCTTATATCAATGCCTTTGTATATAATCTTCTGCCATTGTGAGGGAGTTTTCAGAGAAGATAAGGAAATAGGGGGAAACTCCGTTTCTTTACATTCTTTCTTCGTAATCATCTTGCTCCCAGAACTGAAAAAACTCTGAAGTTCACCAAATCTATACTCTATTAATCTGTTAAAAATCTCCCTTATCCCTGACTCTTTACCTGTATTAACAGAGTGTATATAGAGCTCATTTATAGCACGTGTCATAGCAACATATATAAGGTTTACTGATGCTTTTAAATCCTGTTCCTCTTTCCTCCTTTCCATACCAAAAAGCCTCTTATTTTTCTCTGCATAAGATTTGTTAATAATAAAAAAATCTCTACCTTCAGCAAACAGCTCTCTCTTTTTTTGCGAATTCTTTAAAGGAAACATTATTACAGGAAACTGAAGCCCCTTTGCCTTATGGATTGTTAATATCCTTACAGCATTTACACCTTCAGGAAACTTTAATGCAGGACTATCCTCCTCAGTAAGAGACGTGAAAAAATTAAGAAATTCATCAACACTCTTCTGGGTCTCATTTTCAAAACCAAAAACAAGTTCTAAGAATGCTGTGACAAATGGAAGCTCTCCTTTAAAGAGCTTTTCTATATTAAATAACTCAAGAATCATTCTTATAAGATCATACAAAGGAATGACATTTACCTTAGAGTATATAGGCTCTATATATATATCCCATAAAGATTTAAACTTTTTCTTAAATATTAGATATAAAGGATTTCCTTCTTCAGCATTCATTATAAATCTTCTAATCTCAAGTCCATCTATACGAGCATTCTTTAAAAACATATCATTTAAAAGGAGGGCGGAAAAACCTATATCATCCTCTGGAAGAGATAGAAACTTTAAAAAAGAAATAATACCCTTAATTATATGACTGGAAGATAAAAGAAACGTCTCCTGGGATACAACAGGTATGTTTTCATCCATAAGCAGCCTGGAAATCTCTTTTGCGTGACTGTTTTTCCTTACAAGTATTGCAATATCACTAAAGTTATACCTCTCAATTAATTCTTTGACATTTTTAACCAAATTAAGATTAAGCTCTTCATCGTCTTTGTTAAACCTAACTTCAACATAACCATCAAAATCTTTTGTTGCTTTCTGAACGCTTTCTTTAAAGTGTGACAGAATGGTATAAGATTTTAGAAATGGGTTTTTCTCAACATCAAAAACCCTGTTTATAAAAGAAACAATACTTTTGCCACTCCTGTAATTATATTCAAGTCGTTCTTCTCTTATATTAAAATGGCTAAAACTTTCCTTCACAGTATTAAATAGCTCAGGACTTCCTCCTCTCCATTCATAAATACCCTGCTTCCTATCTCCAACAACAAAAAGGCTACCACCTTTTGACAACCCATTCTCAACAAGACGTTCAATGTTTTTCCACTGCAACTTATCAGTGTCCTGAAACTCATCTATAAGAAAGTGTTCTATGTTTTCCATTCTAAACATGTTAAAAAAAACATCCTCACTATTTTTAAATAAGCTCTTATTGATGTCTTCAATAAACATTATTCTCTTATTCCTTTTAATAGCATTAAGCTCATCTTTAGCCATATAAAAAAGTAGCATTTCTCTTATAGCTTCTTTCTTTGATAAAGTTAATACATACTCAGAAAAAAGCCCTTTCAATACCCTCGTTATAAAACCCCTTTTTAAATACATTCTTTGCTTCTTTAAAACTTAAAAATTTGCCTGTCTTTTTTGCAAGGAACTCTAAATTGATATCATCTTTTAAAAAGAAGGTAGTAAAATACTTTGTTAAGCCTCTACCGTCCCATACATTCAAAATTTTGAACTTTATATTATTAAATACACTCTTTATTTCCTCTTTAAGCCTTTTTATTTCCTTTCCCAGAGAGTTAAAATCCTCTAATGCCTGCTCAAATGATCTGTCTTCATAATCCTGTCTCCCTTTGAAAGTTTTCTTAATCTCTTTCCTTATATTCCAGTTAAAATCATGCCTTGAAAAAACAAGTCTCTCAATGACATTTGTTACCTTTTTATCCATACCAAGCCTGTCAATTAACCGAGAAACAGCCAGGTCTACGTATACCTCTTTATGCTTAACAATTTCTGAATGAGAAACTGCAGGGTCAGGAATTAAATTAAGCAAAGCATTCATAAAGCTATCTATTGTCCTTACAGAAAAATCGGAAAAATTATAAAGAATCTCGTCCACTGCAGACATTGAGAAGACACTCAGTCTTTTCTCCTGTGATAATGCTTTAAGACCTTCTATAATTCTTTTCTTCATTTCATTTGCAGCCTTATTAGTAAAGGTAATGGCAAGTATCCTCTTTATTCCTGCATTATTTTTCAAAAGTGATATATATCTATTTCTTAAACGGGTTGTTTTCCCTGACCCTGCCGAGGCTTGAACAATACGTACCTCTGAATGACCTATCTCATCAGGATTGAAAGTCATTTAAGAAAAGGGATTTTAATACCCTTCTTCTTTGCAAAATCTATTGCTTTATCATATCCGGCATCAACATGTCTTGCTACTCCTATTCCAGGATCATTTGTTAAAACTCTTTCAAGCCTTTTATCCATCTCATCTGTTCCATCAGCAACTATCACCTGCCCAGCATGTAGAGAATAACCTATACCTACTCCACCTCCGTGATGAAAACTTACCCAGCTTGCACCGCTCACAGCATTTAAAGCAAAGTTCAATAGAGGCCAATCTGCTATTGCATCTGAGCCATCCTTCATATTTTCTGTTTCTCTGTTCGGAGAGGCTACAGAGCCTGCATCAAGATGATCCCTACCAATTACTATTGGAGCTTTTACCTTACCTTCTCTTACAAGCCTGTTGAACATAAGACCTGCCTTTACTCTTTCTCCGTATCCTAACCAGCATATTCTTGACGGAAGGCCTTGGAAGCTAACTCTTTCCTTAGCAAGACTCAACCATCTTTTCAAATGGGTCTTTTCCGGAAACAACTTTATTAACTCCTCGTCAATTGTATATATATCCTCAGCTTCCCCTGACAATGCAACCCAGCGGAAAGGGCCCTGGCCTTCACAGAAAAGATCTCTTATGTAAGCAGGAACAAAACCCGGATATTTCCATGAACCATCATTCTTTCTTAGCTCTTCTTCCTTTACATAACCACCTTCAATAGCATTTCCTCTTAAATTGTTTCCGTAATCAAATGTTTCAGCCCCATGTTCCATAAAATAAACCATAAGTTTTACGTGTTCTGCCATTGTTTTATATGACATTTCAAGGTAAGCTTTTTTATCTTTTTTTCTTAAATCCAGAGCCCTTTTATAATCTATTCCAGAAGGAACATACCCATTTAAGGGATCATGAGCTGATGTCTGATCTGTGAGCAAATCTGGAATAATATTTCTCTGTTTAAGCTGCTTTAATAAATCAACAATATTACCTATCCATACAATACTTCGTGCTTCTCTATTCTCTTTAAACTGTAAAGCCTTATCTATCGCCCGGTCAAGCTGATATTCTATTTCGTCGAGATAGGCTGTTTCTACACGTCTTTTAGCTCGTTCCTCATCTACTTCAGCGGCCAGATATGTTGCATTATTCATTGTAGCAGCAAGAGGTTGAGCCCCACTCATACCTCCACACCCTCCGGACACTACAAGCTTGCCTTTAAGATCATCACTCCCAAACTTTTTTCTGCCAGCAGCAGCAAAGGTTTCATAGGTACCCTGAAGGATTCCCTGTGTACCGATATATATCCAGGAACCTGCTGTCATCTGCCCATACATTATAAGCCCCTTTCTCTCCAATTCATTAAAGTAATCCCAATTTGCCCAATGAGGAACAAGATTGGAGTTTGCTATAATAACTCTTGGAGCCCATGTATGCGTTTTAAATACCGCTACTGGCTTTCCACTCTGAACAAGAAGAGTTTCATCTATATCCATGTTTTCAACTGTTTCAATAATTTTATAAAAAGATTCCCAGTCTCTTGCAGCCTTACCAGATCCACCATAAATAATAAGGTTTTCTGGATCCTCTGCTACATCAGGATCCAGATTGTTCATAATCATTCTTCTGACAGCCTCAAGTTGCCAGTTCTTAGCTTTTATTGAACTTCCTCTTGGCGCTTTAACTTCCCTATACATACTACCACCTCCTTTTATTTTATAAATCTTACATTTTCTTTGCAGGAAACATTACTGTAAAAACACTGCCTATGTTCAATTCTGAGGTAACATTAATGCTTCCTCCTATCTTATCTAAAATGCTCTTTACAATAAATAATCCAATACCTCTGCCGCTTCTATTAGAAGAAGTGTAGAATTTTTGAAAAATATCGTTTATATGCTTTTTCTTTATGCCCTTCCCGTTATCCTTAACCTGCAACATAACATAATTTTCAGCTCCTTTTATTAAAATCTCAACCTTCCTTTTCTTTTTTTCAGTAGCATCAATTGCATTCTCTATTAAATGAAAAAGAATTATCTCCAACAGACTGTGAGGCAACCTATATAAAGCATCATTCTTAACCTCGATATAAACATTATCTACACTGGAAAACGCTGCAGCAATATCTTCTTTAATTGACATTAGTTTTATTACATGTCTTTCATTAATCAGATTATCAATATCTTCAATATCAATTGTTTTCCTTATTTTATACAATGTTCTCTGAAGCCATATTTTAAGCTCTTTGCTATCCTTTTCTCTCAATCTGTCAAGAATAAAATATACAGCCTGTAAACTTCCTTTTATTTCATGCTTTATTAAATGCAGAAACATATTTTTCTCTTTAATTAAAGCCTCTCTCTCTATGGAATTTTTTCTCTTATTCCTTGTTATAAAAGCAATTAAAAATGAAAATACTGCAGCAAAAAGTAAAATAGAAAAAAATGCATATAAAACAGGGGTACGAAGAAAATGCCAATGTTGCGTGTAGTATTCAAGAGGCAGTACAACGGGACGAATAAGACCAGAACTATGCAAAAACAAGAAAATTGCAGATAAAACAACAAAAAAAAGAGAAAGTAATACTACATAAAATTCCTCTTCAGAAAAAATATAGAAAATAAAAAACACAATCATTAAAATCTCAGATGTAAACTCAATACTACCCGATAGATATGTAAAACCAATGCAGAAAAATCCGTCTATAAAAATCATTAATATATATATATATTTCTTTAAAGAAAAAAGTCTTTGTTTAAACAAATAGAGTAACGTATTCATAACAAATAGAGGCAAAACCAGTGTAATAACATATATAACATCCGCTTTTCTATACCACATCAAACCATAAGGGATGATTATTGTTAAAAGAATTAAACTGAATAAAGTTCTTATATTTATAACCGATAAAAAGTTTTTGTTTTCTCTATCTATCTTTTTCACCATACATCTCCTTTGCAAGGCAATCAGGACATACAAAATCCTGTTCCTCCTCTGGCAAAATCCTGTTTTTTATAAGCGACATTTGCCGTATGTTATCGTTTAAATATAAAAAATTAGGAAACCCATCTACTATGTATTCAAGCATTCGTCTGGATGTAAAAGGAAGTCCACATCTTTTACAATAAACCTTCTCATCAGAAATACTATTTGATACGCTCTCTCTAACTATTTCGTTGATTCCAATTAAAGCCTTATCAACTGGACAGACCTCCATACAAACCTCGCATTGGATACAAACCCTATCGTTTATTCTCAGTATTAAAACATTGTCCTTTTCTTCACTTTCTATTGCCTGCATAGGACAATTTTTAAAACAGGTTTTACAAAGAATACACCTATCTGTAAATGCAACCCATGAAAAACGTATCATCCTTTCCATAATAAGATAATCCCTAAAATGATTAACATTAAAACAACTACTCCTAATCCGAATTTTTTTAAAAAAGTACTTATTTTTACAGTAGTATTACTTACCAGAATTCCTTTGTATACTCTTTTAAAAAATTTCTCTATAGCTATAAAAAAGGTCTTTATCTTTTTACCTTTTCTCTCTAAAAATATTATAAAAGAGTTATAAATCTCATCTAAAACATCTTCACTGCCAATATTTTTAAAACGTCTAATTCTTGACTTATTCAACATAACACCTGTAAAAATAATTAATAAACCAAGCAAAATAAAACTAACACCTATAATATCTTTTACGCTATTTAGTAAAGAAAAGACAAATATTATCCCGAATATTGTATATAGTATCAAAACACTGCTGAAGAGAACTTTTGCAGTAGTTCCTCCTTTCTCTTTTAAATTAAGTGAGGCTCTGTTAATATATTTTGAAAACAATCTCATGCCTACTATCCCAAAAGAAAAGATGTAAAAAATAATAACAGAAAGTATAAAGAAACTATTACCTTTAGGACTTTTTAATAGAATGTTTAAAATATATAAATTTGTTGCCCCAGGATAAAGATGAAAAAGACCTAAAATAAAACTTAAAACCAATGCCTTTTCCCATATATTACTGATAACAAATCTATCTTTAACAATATAGAATCTGTCAAGAATAAAAAGAATTCCAACAACGAAAACACTATCCAATAAAAAAAACTCCACTCTTAGCTTTGTTAAAACTACAAACAGTATAGAAACTGTAAAAATTAAATTATAGAGAAGTGTAGCACTATAACTAAAATTCTTCTGTTTTATAAGCTTTATAAAAGTTATAAAGAGCATAACCAAAAATAATATATAGACTAAAAAAACAAAAGAGA
>JALVRC010000020.1 GCA_027025255.1 Caldifarciminota bacterium | reverse complement strand
AAGTACAAAGAATCTTTCAACAATAAAAAACCCACTTGATAGTCTTTTGGCAGGAGGTGGAACATGACCAAAGAAACAAAGTAACATTCATCCAGAAGGTGGTATGTATGAATTGTCCGCATATACCCCAAAATCGTCAATATATCCGAATTATTCGGATATGAACGATGTTGTCCGAAATTCGGCTCGGCGGCTTTGAAGAGGTGAACAAAAAATGTTGAGTGATCATTCAATACATATAAAACAAATTCTACAGAATATAGACGAAAGAGGATACCTGAAACATAGAGAAAGCAGTACTATCGAATTTAAAGAAAGTTTTAATTTTAATGGTATGCCAAAATACTCAAAGACGATGGCCGCGTTTGCTAATAATAAAGGAGGATATATACTGTTCGGCGTAAAAGACACTCCTCGAAAATTAGTTGGGATAAATAAAGATAGATTTGATAATATAAAACAAGAAAAAATATCTACTTTTTTAGTTGATCATTTCGCTCCTGAAATAAAATGGGATATTGGCATAGTGAAGAATGAAGACAAATATTTTGGATATATTTACATCTATGAATCAGAAGAAAAACCAGTCATTTGTAAAAAAAATGCAGGCAATAATGACATACAGTCTGGAGTAATTTATTTTAGATATAGAGGTCAATCAAGAAAAATAAATTACCCTGAATTAAGGAAAACTATTGAGGAGTTTAGAGATAGAGAACGCAGAATATGGATGTCACACATTGAGAAAATCGCAAAGATTGGCCCATCTAATATAGCTCTTCTAGATATGATAAGTGGAGACATAACTACCACGAAATTAGAAGGAGCAAAATTGATTATGGACAAAGGGTTAATTGATGAATTAAGAGATAAGGTTAAATTTATAGAAGAAGGAAAATTTTCCGAGAGCGAAGGAGCTCCTACTTTAAAGATTATAGGGAAGATACAATCTGCTGATGTTGTTATTCCAGAATTAGATCCAGATAAAGATTATCCATATTTACAAAAGCATTTAGCTGACGAACTTGGCTTGAGACCATATGATGTTCAGGTTTTAATATGGAAGCATAAGTTGAAAGGGAATCGCAAATTTCACATAGAAATTCAGACAAGTGAGTCTACAAAAGCACATAAATATTCAAAATACGCGTTAGAATTTTTAAGGGATATTTTGAAAAAGCAAAAAGAATTTAAAAAATTTTTGATGAAAATATCGAAAGAATATCAAAGAAGAAATTTAGCATGACGCCGCACCGTTATACTAAAATAATACGTGAAGGGTAAGCCTACATTTTCATAGATACCAAAAAGTTTTTGGTCCTTAGACTTTCGGGTTTTTATAAATGTGAGGACAAGCTTATTGTGGTATTTAAGGGGATATAAGTTTTTTATATTAATTCCTCAGCTTTTACGTAGAATTTTATATGGAGCATGAAGAATAAATGTGTACAAATTGTAGCATAAAGTAGTTTTTTTCTCACGTCTGGTTTTATAGATATACAAAACTTTTTCCCTTGACAATCTTTATAAGATACATAAAATATGCTTTATAAATCCTTAAGGAGGATGATTGAGAAATAAATACATATTGCTTAGAATAAAAAATAAAAGCCTTATTATAAAGCATGTTTTAAAGTGTTTTTATTTAAGCAAAAGAGCGAGTTTGTAATGAACATTGGTATTGTAATGCTCAACAGAGGCAGAGGAAGCGGAGAGGTTGTAAAACAGCACATTGATTTTTTACTTGCTAATGGCAATACTGTCTATACTTTTTTCCCTGACAACAGAGAGGATTCCGGTAAAAATCATATTCATGTTAACATACACCTTCACTCCCCCACTCTTCCTGTGCATGAATATCTACCCAGGACAACTGCACAAAAACCTGTATATGAGATGAGCTATGAAGAGGCAGGCAAATATGTAAAAGACTTTGAAAAAGGAATTAAACAGTTTATAGACAAAGTAGATATTATAATCACCCATCATGCCAATATTGATACTGTAGCAACATATAATGTATGTAAAGAACACAAAAAACCTTTTGTTGTTTTTGTTCATGGTACAGGGATTGAACCTGCTTTATATAATAAATACAACTCTTCCTTATGGCAGGACATTAAAACCTCTCTCATTTCTGCGAATAAGATAATTACAACTACTGAATATGTTAAAGACAATCTTATAAAACCATTGATTAACATTGATGATAGTAAGATTGCATTGATCCCTCCTGGCATTGATACAGAGCTTTTCAACCCTTCAAATACAGATGACATATTAAATAAATACAGAATAAAAAAGCCGTATGTAATCTCGCCAGGAGCCTTAACCTATCTAAAAGGGCCTCAAAATGTTGCAAGAGCACTTGAGCACTACTATCAGTATGCTGAAACCATCTTTATAGGAGATGGAGATTTAAGAGAGGAAATAGAAAACACTATAAAAGGCAAGGGAAGGTGTCTTGGTTTTGTCCCATCTATTGACAGAGTGCATCTTATTAATGCTGCTACACTGCTTACAGCTGCTCCGGAGAAAAAAGAACATTTCGGCATGATTTATCTTGAGGCTCTGTCAGGAGGAACCCCAGTTGTAGCATACAAAGGAGGAGGCGTCGATACAATCGTATCACCAGAGGTAGGTATACTTACAGAAAGAACTCCAGAAGCACTTGGGAAAGAGATAAAAAAGCTTCTGCTAAATAGAGATAAAAGAAATAGAATGGCTAACAAAGCAAGAGAACGGGCATTAAAAGAATTCTCCCTTAATGTTTCAGGAGAAAAACTTCTTTTGCTTTTAAAAAATTTATTTAAAGGGAGGTAAAATGCTGTTATTTTTTGCATTAAAAACAGTCTCTGTTTATATTGACTGCGGGACATGTGATTTTGACTATATAAAAAGTAGGCTAAACTATGTTAACTATGTAAGAGAAGTTACTACCGCAGATATATACATTAACATTACATTCAAACAAACAGGTGGTGGTGGTAAGCATTTTTATATTCTATTTGAAGGCAGGCATTTATTTAAAGGACAAAACAATACTATTGAGTTTGATGTAAACTCTAATGCAACAGAGGATATAATAAGGAAAAATTTAACACATTATCTTTCACTGGGTCTTGTGCCCTATCTTTTAAAAACCAGCATTAATAAAGATTTATATCTTTACTATTCGCCCGCCAAAACCATTGTAAAAAAAGAGGACAAATGGAAAAATTGGCTTTTATCCGTTAATACAAATACGTTTGCCAACGGTGTTCAAAGCAAAACAAATCTATTCCTTAACTTAAATCTTACTGTTTCAAGAATAACAAAAAAAGACAAGATTTTCATTTCACCTTACGTGAACTATCACTATGTTGAATATAGAATCAATGATACCTTAACAATCAAAGATACATCCACAAGCATAGGTGCGGGAGGCACATATATACAGGGCATAAATGAACATTTTTCTCTTTACTACAGAATATCTGATTATAACTCCTCGTATTCAAATATTAAAAACGCACTATCTTCAAAAATAGGAATTGAGTACAGCATATTTCCTTATTCAAAGTCAATCTTTCACTCTATAAACATAAGATACTTAACTGCATACAGTTATAATATCTATGAGGATACAACCATTTACGACAGAATAAAAGAACATCTATTTGATGAGGCAGTATCCCTTAACACAAATATAAAAAAGACATGGGGGAATATCTTCACCTCCCTTTATTTTTCACACTACTTCCATGATATAAAAAAACATAGATTAACCTTATCAAACAGCATATATTTAAAAATATTTACCGGCCTGAGTATTAGACTCCAGGGAAATGTATCCTTAATCCATGATCAATTGTCCATAAGAAAAGGAGAAATCAGTCCTGAAGACGTTATTCTTGAAAGGAAACAATTACAAACACAGTACAGCTATAATTTATCCATAGGCTTAACCTATAAATTCGGCTCTATTTACTCAAATATTGTTAATCCCAGATTTGAAAATTCAAACTATCAATACCAATTTTTCAATTAATTAAAACAAAAACATAAAATCCATAATCACAATAATCACACAAAATATTGTGAAAAAAATAACAAAAAAAAGACTTGACATACGCATTTTTTTGTATAAAATTAATTTATGATTAACAAAAAAATCAATGTAAAAAAATTTTTAGAGAAAGAAGTGAAAAAAATAACAAAAAGGAGCATCTATGCAACGCTACTATGTGCTTAATAAAAATAAATTGATAAACTTTCTTTCCTTTATACAGAGCAGGTCAAAACTTGCTGCTCCTGTTAAAAAAGGGGAGAAGAGTTATGCATTTGAATATATAACTGACTTAGAAAAGATTGCCTTACATTACTTACCAACAATACTTCCTGTAAAAAAATACTTTTTACCTCAAAGAGAAACGCTTATTGAATTTAATAAAAAAACAAGGAAAACCACACATGTAATTGAATTTGAAGAGCTTACCCTATTTGGTGTACATACATGTGATTTAGTAGGGATGCAATGTTTGAATGCTGTTATGGTTGAAGATCCAAAAGATATCAACTACCTTGAGAGAAAAAACAAACTGACAGTAATTGCTTTTGAATGTAATAGTTACTGTGATGAACATGCTACATGCGGAATAATGAGAACCTTTATTCCTTCATCGGGATATGATATACTTTTCACTGAATTTGATACTTATTTTCTTATACATATAGGCACAACAAAGGGAAGTGAAATCGTAAATGAAAGTAGATTGTTTGACGTAGCCCAAAAAGAGCATTTTGACGAGCTTAATAAACTTAGAAAAAGAAAAGAAGAGATATTTAAACCCGAAATAAATGCAAGCTATGATGAGTTAAAAAAACTCATGGAAAGAGCATGCTGTACAGGAGCCTGGGAAGGGATTTTTGACAAATGTCTATCGTGCGGGACCTGTACTAACGTTTGTCCTACATGTTACTGTTTTGATATAAATGATGACATTGATTTAAACCTGTTAAATGGATGCAGGATGAGAACATGGGACTCCTGCCAGAATGAAGGGTTTGCAAAAGTTGCAGGAGGTGAAAACTTCCGAGAAGAAAGAAAAAACAGACAGGTTCACAGGTATATGAGAAAATTCAAGTACCCTGTGGATAAATACAATATGTATTTCTGTACAGGGTGTGGTCGTTGTTCTCGAGCATGTGTTGCTAAAATAAGCCTTAAGGAAACAATGAACTTATTATCAGAAAGGATAAAACTATGAATAAAAAAACAATAAAGCATTCATCATACACATTAAAACCAGCCCATATCATAGAAACAAAATACCTTACAGATGACATAAAATACTTTAAGCTGCGATTCACGGATGGTACGGATTTAGACTATACACCAGGGCAATTTGTCATGGTTTCAATGTGTGGGGTTGGTGAAGTGCCAATTTCCATCTCATCAACACCAACAAGAAAAGGATTTTTTGAATTAGTAATAAGAAAAGCAGGGAAAGTAACGAGTGACATACACTCTTTAAAAACAGGAGACAAGATTGGGATCAGAGGGCCAATGGGAAGAAAAATCCCTTTAAGCACTATAGAAGGGAAAGACTTAATATTTGTAGCAGGAGGCCTGGGTATTGTGCCTCTACGTTCATTCATTGACTTTGTACTTGATAACAGAAGGGATTTTGGAAAGGTTGAAATTCTGTTGGGATGTAAAACACCTGAAGAGATTCTTTTCAAAGACGAGATAAAGGATTGGGAAGAAACACTCAATGTAGAGTTTAACTGTACAGTGGACAAGGCAGATCCAAAATGGAAAGGGAATGTTGGCCTGATCACCTCTCTTATCCCCAGTATATTTGTCTACCCTGAAAGGACATACGCAATTGTTTGCGGTCCTCCTATTATGTATAAATTTGTAATAAAAGCACTGCTTGAAAAAGGTATTAAAGAAGATCATATAATTCTTTCCCTTGAAAGACATATGAAATGTGGAGTTGGTAAATGCGGTCACTGTCAGATAGGTAATTATTACTGCTGTCAGGATGGTCCTGTATTTTTCTATCATGAAATTAAGAATAACTGGGAGGCTTTATGAAGCCTAAGGTAGCTTTTTTTGATTTTGCATGCTGTGAGGGGTGTCAGCTTCAGGTTGCAAATTTTGGAGAGGAACTTTTGGATATACTTGAGGTTGTAGACGTAGTCAACTTTAGAGAGGTAATGTCTGAAAACGGAGAAGACTACGATATTGCTATTATAGAAGGAAGTATTACTAACCAGCATGCAGTGGAAAGAATAAAAAAAATTAGAGAAAAGGCAAAAATAGTTATTGCTTATGGTGCTTGTGCATGTACTGGTGGGATTAATGCTATGAAAAATAATTTTGAGATGCCTGAAATTATGCATTACGTATACAAAGACGATGCTAAGTACTTTGATACAATTCCTACAAAAGCTGTTGATCAAGTTGTAAAAGTAGATTATTATGTTCACGGATGTCCAGTTTATCCTAAGGAGTTTGTTGACGTATTAAAATGCGTTCTTCAGGGTGTAGAATATAAAGTACCGGAGAAATCAGTCTGTACAGAGTGTAAATTGAATGAGAATGAATGTATGTTTGATAAAGGGTTAACTTGTATGGGACCAATAACAAAAGCAGGATGCAATAGCTGGTGTATAAATAATGGCAACATTTGCTTCGGGTGCAGAGGGTTTGTAGAGAATCCCGCTAAGAACGCTGCAATTGAGGTATTAAAAGATCATGGGCTTAATCCTGAACTAATAATTAAGAAGATTAACATGTACAACACTGTACTTGATGAAAAGCTAAAGAAAAAAGGAGAAGAATAATGCCAAAAACAGTATATGTAAATGTTGAGTATCTTACAAGGGTAGAAGGGCACGGAAATATTGTTGTCAATGTTACCGATGGGAATATTGAAAAATGCAACTTAGAAATTGTAGAAGCACCTCGTCTATTTGAAGGAATGCTAAGAGGACGCAGTATATTTGAAGCTCAGCACATAACTTCACGGATATGTGGAATATGCTCATGTGGACATACATTAGCTTCTCTTCAAGCAGCTGAAGACGCAATAGGATTCAAACAAAGTGCACAAACAGAAAAACTTAGAAAGCTATTACTTTATCAGGAAATACTTGACAGTCATATTCTACATATTTATCTACTTGCAGCTCCTGATTTATTGGGAGTTAAAAGCTTCGTTCCTCTTATTAATTCTCATAATGACGTAGTAAGACGTGCTCTCAGAATGAAAAAAGAGTGCAATAATATGTGCGAAATAATTGCAGGCAGACATGTACATCCAATCTCTACAACAGTTGGAGGGTTTACAAAGCTTCCAAAAGAATCTGAACTTGACAGGATGAGACAAATCATGGAACGTATGCAAGAAGATATGGAAGCGACTGTTGAGCTTTTAACCACACTAACCTTCCCTTCCTTTGAAAGAGACACAGAATATGTTGCTATTGTAAACGATGAAAATGAATATCCCTTTTTAGAAGGTGATGTGGGTTCAACTGACGGAGTAAGGTTTGATAAACATGAGTACAAAAACTACATTAATGAGTTTGTTGTTCCTCACTCTACAGCAAAACACACAAAGCTGTCCAGAGATTCATACATGGTAGGTGCACTTGCAAGATATAATCTTAACCACGAGAAACTTAATTCAGAAGCAAAAAAGGCTGCATTAAAGCTAAAGTTAGAACCAGGAACAAAAAATCCGTATTTAAACACTGTTGCACAGGCAGTAGAAAGCGTATACTGTATTGAAGAATCCATTAAGATAATTGATGAGCTAAAGGAAACAGGGGTTAAACACGATGAAAAAATCACGGTTGGTCTCAATGAAAACAAAAATATACCAGTCAAGGCAGGAAGAGGGATAGGAGCAGTAGAGGTTCCAAGAGGTATACTATTTCACGATTACGAGATAGATGCGGAAGGACGGATTATAAATGCAAACTGTATGATACCAACAAACCAGAATCTGAATAACATAGAAAGAGATATGAGAAAACTTGTACCGGAAATTTTAGAGAAAACTGAAGAAGAAATAACGCTTTTCCTGGAAATGCTTGTAAGGGCGTATGATCCGTGTATTTCGTGTTCAACACACTTTTTAAATGTTAAGTTTGTAAAATAGTTTTATGCGTGAATATGGCCCAATTGAGGAAGTAATTAAAGTTATCGCCAGCACAGAGGAGCAGGAAAATCTGCTCCTCTGTGTAGGAAACCCTATAAGGGAAGATGACGGTGTAGGTGTATACATAGGTAAAACACTGTCAAAAATAGGATATAATGTTATAAATGCAGAACAGAATCCTGAGAACTATATAGACGAGATAATTTCAAAAAGGCCAAAAAACTTGATAATTGTAGATGCTGCCCAGTTTAATGGAAAACCAGGAGATGTAATGTTTGTTGATGCTAAAAATATTCCTGAAACCTCTATTAGCACACATACAATTCCTCTCTCTGTAATATCAGCTATTATACATAATGAAACTGGCAGCAATATATTCTTTATAGGCATTCAAATAAAATCAATGGAGTATAAAGAAAAATTAAACAAGGAAGTTAAAGAGACTGCTGATTTTATTTTAAAAAAACTTACATCAAGGAGGCAACAATGCACGAATTAAAGCTTGTACGAGCTTTGTTTAAAGATCTTATAAACCTTGCTCAACAAAAACACGCAAAGAAAATCAAATCAGTTACAATAAGAATGGGGGATTTCAGCGAAATAACCCCAGAGGTTGTATCATTCTACTTTAAGGATAACAGCAAAAATACTATTGCAGAAGCAGCAGAAATTATATTTGAACACAGTCCTAATAGAGAGCTCAGACTGCTTTCTTTTGACTACGATTAAACATGTGTTACGCTATACCGGGAAAAATAGTAAAAAAGGATGAAAAAATTGTTACGATTGACTATTTTGGTGAAAAGAAACAGGCAATAAATGAATTATCAACAATTGAAATAGGTGATTATATATATGCTCAAGGAGGATATGTAATTGAAAAGATAAATAAGAACGAAGCAGAACAAATTCTTGCTGTATGGAAGGAAACATTTTTCGAACTTCAAAAAGCCGATTTATTTCTATCAAGGCTTGAAATAGACAAAAAGAATAAAGATAAGAAACTTTTGGCAATTTTTGATAAGGTTCTTGGAGGAAAGAATATAAATAAAGACGATGCTATTTATCTCCTCTCCCTCAAGGACAAAGATTCTTTATCCCTATTCTATAAAACAGCTAATTTCTTAAGACAAAAATTTCTAAAGAATTCCTGTTGTGTACACGGAATTATTGAGATATCAAATTACTGTACAGCACACTGTAAATACTGTGGAATATCGTTATATAATAAAAGCCTGAAACGCTACAGAATGAGTGTTAACGAAGTAATACAAAAAACAATTGAGGTAATGGAAATATACGGATTTAAGTCTATTGTCCTTCAAAGCGGCGAAGACAGATTTTATTCTATAGAAGATCTTGCAAACATTATAAAGGGAATAAAACAAGTACGCAATGCGCTCATAATTATTAGCTTCGGAGAAATTGGGCTGGAAGGACTTGAAGAACTTTATAATGCTGGAGCAAGGGGAATTCTTCTACGTTTTGAAACATCAAATCCTCAATTATACAAAGAAATACACAAAAATAAAAATCTGACATCAAGAATTTCTCACCTTAAAAAAGCAAAAGAGCTTGGATATCTTATATTTACAGGAGGGCTCGTAGGATTACCAGGACAAACAACTGAAGATATTGTAAATGATATTTTTCTTGCAAAAGAATTAGATACTGAAATGTACTCATTTGGTCCTTTTATCCCCCATCCTGAAACTCCTTTAAAAGATATTGGAAAGATTAATATTGATGATATGCTAAAGGTAATATCTCTTATAAGACTGCTTGATTATAAAAATGGTAAAATAGTTGTCACAACTGCATTTGAAACACTAAATAAAGAGGCAAGGAAACGAGGACTAATGGCGGGTGCCAACTCTCTCATGTTAAATGCTACACCTATAAACTATAGACAGCTCTATGACCTATATCCGCATAGAAAATACAAAGATACAGAACTTGAAACACAAATTGAAGAAACTATCAGCTTTCTACGTTCAATTGGCAGAGCTCCTACGGATTTAGGTATATAGATACGCTTTTTAATAGTTGAACTAATTTTACCTTACCATATGTTTAAGTGAAATAAACCCTATGTACAGGGTCTAATCAAATGTTTTTTATATAAACATTCTAATTATTAAATAAAGCGCGTATATTTTCGCATTTAAATCAGGCTATAAAACTTTTATGGAACATAAAAGATTTATCCTTGACAATCATTAGCAAATGTATAAAATATTGTTATGAAAAATGGAGGTTTATGTGAGTAAGTATATTCTTGTAATAAATCCAGGCTCTACCTCTACAAAAATATCTATATTTGATGGTGAGAGAGAATTAATAAAAAAAACTATTTCACACTCTCTTGAGGAACTTGCTAAATTTGACAGCATTATTTCACAGTATGAAATGAGAAAAAAGATTATTCTAAAGACCCTGAGAGAGGCTGATTTTAATATTATGAACCTTAAGGCTGTAGTAGGGAGAGGAGGCCTTTTAAAATCTATCCCAGGAGGAACATACGAAGTAAATCAGAAAATGATTGAAGATTTAAAGACCGGTGTTCAAGGAGAACATGCATCCAATTTAGGAGGGATTCTTGCCTTTGAAATAGCAAAAGAGACACATGTAAAAGCATTTATAGTTGATCCTGTAGTTGTAGATGAATTAATCCCTCTTGCTCGATATTCAGGCCATCCTGACATCAAAAGACGGAGTATCTTTCACGCTTTAAATCAGAGATTTATTGCGCGGCGTGTTGCGGAAGAAAAACTCAAATCCAGATATGAAGACGTAAACATTATTGTCGCACACCTGGGAGGAGGAATATCTATCGGCATGCACAGTAAGGGAAAAGTAATAGACGTTAATAATGCATTAAATGGAGACGGACCTTTTGCCCCTGAAAGAACAGGAGGACTGCCGGCTTTTGATCTTGTAAAATATGTAATGGATAATAATATGACTCTAAATCAGGTTAAAAAAATGCTTGCAGGAAGAGGAGGAATTGTTGCATACCTTAAGACTAACGATATGAAAGAAGTGGAAGAAATGGTAAATAATGGAGATACCCAGGCAAAAGAAGTGATTGAGGCAATGGCCTATCAAGTTTCAAAAGAGATAGGGGGGCTTTCAGCAACGGTCAAAGGGAAAGTTGACGCTATAGCACTTTCAGGAGGACTTGCATATTTCAAAGATTTTATTTCAAGTATAAAAGAGAGAGTCTCATTTATTGCTCCTATATATATTTATCCTGGAGGAGATGAGATGCAGGCGCTTGCTCAAGGAGCATATAGAGTTATACAAGGCAAAGAAAAGGCAAAACATTACGAATAAAGGAGGATTAATGCCGATAACAAGATTAGAGCAATTGTATAAAATTGTTAAAGATGAACCTTCTAAAAGATTGGCAGTAGCATGTGGAGAAGATCCGCATACAATAGAAGCCGTAGCAAGAGCAGTTACTGAAGGGCTTGTAAACGTAACAATGACAGGCGATGAAAATAAAATAAAAGAAGTTTCTAAAAAATATAATATAGACCCTTCTATATTTGAAATTATACATGAACCTGACAAAAAAAAGGCTACTAAACTTGCAGTTTCTCTAATCAGAGAGAGAAAAGCTGATTTCCTTATGAAAGGCTTAGTAGATACTGCAATATACATGAGGGCAATTCTTGACAAAGAAACTGGTCTTATAAAACCGGGAAGACTTCTGTCCCATGTTACTATTATGGATGTTGAAACCTACCCTAAACTTTTAATAGGCATTGATGTTGCAGTAATTATATCGCCCACACTTGAACAAAAGGTACAAATGATTAATTATGCAACAGATGTAGCACACACCCTTGGTATTGAAAATCCAAAGGTAGCAATACTTGCAGCAGTTGAAAAGGTTAATGAAAAAATGCCAGCTACAGTAGATGCAGCAATTCTTTCACAAATGAACAGACGTAAACAGATTAAAGGTTGTACAGTGGACGGGCCGCTTGCATTTGATCTTGCAGTAAGTAAATACTCAAAAGAAATAAAAGGAGTTGACAGTGAGGTAGCAGGAGATGCTGATATACTTGTTTTCCCTGATATAGAAGCAGGTAACATTCTTTACAAATCAGTAGTTCATCTTGCAAAAGGCTCTCTTGCCGCAATTGTTGTTGGTGCTGATGTTCCATGTATATTAACATCCAGAGGAGACTCTGAACTTGCAAAATTCTATTCAATAGCTCTTGCAGCTAAAGTAGCAGAGAGGAGATCATGATAAGGTTTGAAATTATCGGAACTGGCGGTTATGTACCTAAAAAGATTCTAACAAATGCAGACCTGGAAAAAATGGTTGATACTTCTGATGAATGGATAACCACAAGAACAGGGATAAAAGAAAGACACATTGCTCGTGAAGATGAAGCGACCTCTGATATGGTTATTAAAGCGGCCGAAGAAGCAATTAACGAAGCTAAAATAGACAGGGAAGAGATAGATATTGTTATAGTTGCTACTGTAACGCCTGATACAGCTTTTCCTTCTGCTTCATGCTGGGTTCAGAAAGGTCTGGGGATAAAAAATATACCTGTATTTGATATTTCCGCTGCATGTACGGGTTTTTTATATGGCCTTATTATTGGTGGCTCTCTAATACAGGCTGGAACAGCAAGAACTGTACTGGTGGCAGGGTCTGAAACACTAACTAAAATAACAGACTGGAAAGACAGAGGCACATGCGTCCTCTTCGGAGACGGAGCTGGAGCAGCGATTCTAAGAAAGACTGAGAGAGATGCCGGACTATTAGGATATACCTGGCATGCAGATGGCAGTCTTGGTCACCTTTTGAGTCTACCAGCAGGTGGTAGTAGACTGCCAGCTTCTGAAACCACTGTAAAAGAAGGATTACATTTTCTTAAGATGCAAGGGAATGAAGTTTTTAAATATGCTGTCCGATATATGGGTGAATCAGCAGTAAATGCAATAAAAAAAGCTGGCATTACATCGGAAGATATTAAACTCTTTATCCCTCACCAGGCAAACATAAGAATAATACAATCCACCTGTGAAAGAGCGGGTATCCCTATGGAAAAGACATATATTACAATAGATAGATATGGTAATATGTCAGCTGCGACAATACCGGTTTCATTCAGGGATGCCTTAAGAGAAAAACTGATAAAAAGGGATGATATTGTATTATTCTCTGCTTTTGGTGCAGGATTTACCTGGGCGTCTCTGGTACTTAAATATTAAGGAGGTTTTATGATTGAGATAAGATTTCACGGAAGAGGAGGTCAGGGAACAGTTGTTGCCTCTAAAGCACTTGCTGAGGCTATTGCACTTGAAGATAGATATGTACAAACTTTCCCTGAATACGGAGTAGAAAGACGAGGAGCTCCTGTAATGGCTTACACCAGGATAGACAATAAACCTATTTATATCCGTTCCAAGGTATATACCCCGAATTATGTAATTGTTATGGATCCTACTTTAATTGGTGCTGTAGATGTTGCAGTTGGCTTAAAATCAGGCGGTAGCATTATCATAAACACGGAAAAAAGGCCTGAAGATTATAAAAATTTCATAGATAAAGGATATAAGGTGTATACCATAGATGCTACTTCTATCGCAATAAAACATAGATTAGGGTCTAAGGCTTCTCCTATTGTAAATACTGCAATGCTGGGAGCTGTAGCTGCATATACAGGGCTTGTCGGACTAAATGCTGTAGTGGAGGGAGTCAGAAAATTAAGCCCTGTAAAAAAAGATGAAAATGTAATGGCAGCAAAAGAAGCATATAAAATTGCTGAGGAGGTAAAGAATGGCTGACGAAAAAGAAATTAAATGGACCGGGGTCAAAGATATGCCACCTATGGCAGTATCGCTTGGGTCAATGCGCGTAAACAAGACTGGAAACTGGAGAAACTTAAGACCAGTAATAGACTATGAAAAATGTATATATTGTTTTATTTGCTGGAAATTTTGTCCGGAACCTTCTATTGACATAGAGGCTGCTCAAATATCTGAAAGGGTAGATAAAAAACCGGTTATTAATCTTAACTATTGCAAAGGATGCGGGATTTGTGCTGAAGAATGTCCTGTAAAGTGTATTGAGATGGTAAAGGAGGAAATATGAGAAGTGTAATTATGGGTAATCATGCACTATCGTACGGGGCAAAACTTTCAAGAGCCCAGGTAATTGCTGCTTACCCTATAACTCCCCAAACTGAGGTTGTAGAACTTCTATCTCAGCTTTGCGCAAATGGAGATATGAAAGCTAAATTTATAAAAGTTGAAAGTGAACACTCTGCTATGGCGGCTTCCATGGGGGCATCTGCTACTGGGGCAAGAGCCTTTACTGCTACATCTTCTCAAGGATTAGCCCTAATGCATGAAGTCTTACATTGGGCTGCCGGCGCCAGACTGCCCATAGTAATGGGGAACATAAACAGAGCATTTGGACCACCATGGAGTATATGGACTGAACAAAATGACAGTATTGCCCAGAGAGATACTGGCTGGTTACAGATATATGCATCCTCTAATCAAGAAGTGCTTGATAGTATAATTCAGTCCTATAAAGTTGCAGAAAAGATATCTTTACCTATAATGGTAATCCTTGATGCCTTCGTCCTTTCACATACTTACGAAGTTGTAGATATACCGGAACAGAGTATTGTAGATAAATATCTTCCTCCTCTTGAAATGGAATATAAGCTGGATTGGAAAAATCCTCACGCATTTGGAGGTTTAACAAAACCTGATTGGTACTATGAACTTCGTTATCAAATTGAAGAAGCACAGGAGCAGGCTAAAAAACTCATAGTTGATACAGGGAAAGAATTCAAAGAAATGTTTGGAAGGGAATACGGACTTGTTGAAGAATATAAGATGGATGATGCTGAAATTGTACTTATTTCCTCTTCAACCATTGCTTCCACACTACATGTTGTTATAGACGAACTTAGAGAACAGGGGAAAAAAGTTGGACTATTGCGGATAAGAGTTTTTAGACCCTTCCCTTCTGAAGAACTCAGAAAAATCCTTAAAGGGAGAAAAAAAGTTGCGGTAATAGACAGAAACATCTCCTTTGGACACGAAGGAGCATTCTTTACGGAAACAAAGGCTGCGCTTTTTAACGAAAAAGACCATCCTCCCATCTTTGGTTTTATAGCAGGACTTGGAGGAAGAGACGTTACACCAGATGTACTTAAAGATATTTTTAATATTGTCGAAACAACTGAATGGCCAGAAAAAGATATATATTGGATAGGAGTGAAATTATGAAGTTAAGTATACCAGAAAGAGAAATAATGTCTCCGGGGCACCTTGCCTGTCAGGGATGCGGTGCGGCATTAGCAATGAGATATGTATTAAAATCTCTTGGGAAAAGAGTGATATATTCAGTCCCTGCATGTTGTTGGTCTGTTATAGATGGACCTTTCCCCTATTCTTCCATCGGTGTTCCACTATTCCATACAGCTTTTGAGACAGCTGCAGCAGTAGCTTCAGGAATCAAAGCAGGACTTGAAATACAGAATGATGAAGAAACACGGGTTGTTGCCTGGGCAGGGGACGGCGGAACATTTGACATAGGACTTCAGGCTTTATCAGGTGCTGCAGAGAGAAATGACGACTTTATCTATGTTTGCTACGACAATGAAGCATATATGAATACAGGCATTCAACGTTCATCAGCAACCCCCTGGGGAGCATGGACAACAACTACGCCTGTTAAACATTTCAAGAAAGAAAGAAAAAAGAATATTGTTGAAATCCTTGCTGCTCATAGAATACCATATATTGCAACTGCTTCAATCGCCTATCCTGAAGATCTTATAAAAAAGGTTGAAAAGATTAAAACTATAAAAGGGACAAAGTTCTTACATATTATTTCTCCATGTCCTCCTGGATGGAAAAGCCCACCAGAACTTTCTGTCAAACTTGCCAAATTAGCAGTACAATCAAAAATATTTCCAATCTTTGAAATTGAAAACGGAATAAAGTATAAAATTAACATTCATGTAAAAAAACCTGTATCAGTAAAAGAATATTTAAAGCCCCAGGGAAGGTTTAAACACCTTACAGACCAGGATATAGAGCATATCCAGCAAGATGCGGATGCCTATTACGAATGGTTATTAAAACAAGAAGAACTATCAAATGAATAAGTTTAAGGGCGGAACTTTCTTCCGCCCTTAATACCTTAATATAAAAATGAGAATCCTCTGGATTGACGACGAGATTGACTATTTAAGACCTCATATCTATGAATTAAAAAATAGAGGCTACATTGTAGATACTGCAACTAATGGCATGGATGGTCTTAAACTCCTTGATGAATTTGATTACGATATAGTTTTAATTGACCAGTATATGCCCGGGCTGGACGGAATATCAACGTTAAAAGGGATACGAGAAAGAGATGATTACATCGCAGTGGCTATTGTAACGAAAGCTGAAGATTTAAAACTTATTGAAGAAGCTTATACAAAATTTGCTGACGACTTTGTTATAAAACCCTTTACCCCTTCACAACTTTTAAGTGTACTAAAAAGGCTTGTAGAAAAAAGAAATTTAATTAGTGAACGTATCTATCACGATTATTTATCTGATATAAGGAATAAACCCTTTCCCGAAACACCTCAGGCCTGGATAGACTACTACAAAATGCTTGTAAAATGGCGTATAAGGCTTAAGAAATACGGTGAAAATGAATTTATGGAACTTGAAGAAGATTTTAGAGCTAACTTAATGAGAGCATACTCTGATTTTATTATAAGAAATTATGAAACATGGCTTAAGAAAAATGAACTCATATTCTCTTATAATATTATGGAGCATTTTGTATTTCCTACTATCAGGAAAAAAGAAAAAGCGGTTTTCTTTCTCCTTGACTGCATGAGATATGACCAATATCTTGCTATATCACAAATACTAAGAGAGTATTTTTCTATGAAAACAGAAATGTACTATTCAATCCTTCCCACTGCAACACATTTTTCCCGAAATGCTATATTTGCAGGACTTAGCCCCTTAAAAATAGCCACAAACTATCCCCATCTATGGAGTTGGCAGGAAAACAACCAGAATAGAGGAGAAAAAGAGCTCTTAAGACAGGCTTTAATTAGAAATAACATTAATGTAGACATGAAATTTGCAAAAATCATTTATCCCTCAAGAAGTAAAAAAACAATAGAAATTTTACACAAAAACTTTCCTCAATTCCAGGTTATAATTCTCAATCTTTTCGATATTTTAATTCACGCTATAAAAGAGGAATCTCTGATCAAGGAATTTGCAGTTGATGAATCTTCTATAATAGATTTAACAACAACCTGGATAAAAAATTCTTTCCTACTTCCTTTAATGGAAGAATATGCCCATAGAGGATATACAATTTTTATAACAACAGATCACGGCTTTATAAGAGTAAAAAGGCCAGCTATAGTAAAAGGAGGAAAAACCATATCACAAAATTTAAGATATAAATATGGACCATCTTTAACTATTGATAAAAAAGGAGCCTGGCTAATAGATAATCCTGAAAGGATAGAACTCCCTGTTCCTGGTCCATTTAGATTTGGAATTGCAAGGGATGATTTTTTCTTTGTTTATCCAACAAAACCAAGATTATATACAAATCAATACAGGGATACATTTCAGCACGGTGGAATTACACCCGAAGAAATGATTATCCCTATGGGTATATACTTCCCTAAAAATTAAAAGGAGGAAAAATGCAGGATGTGGAAGGACTTCTAAAAAAAGCAGAAAAACCCGGGAAAGAGGCTTTAAAGCTACACCCTTATTATAAAGGAAAAATTCAAATAACAGCCAAATGTGTTGTTAGGAATATGGATGACTTTGCAATCTGGTATACACCAGGAGTTGCAAAACCCTGTTTAGAAATAAAAGAAGACAAAAATAAAGTTTACGAACATACAAATAAAGGAAATTTTGTAGCTGTTATTAGTGATGGAACAAGGGTATTGGGATTGGGGGATATTGGACCAGAAGCAGGGCTTCCGGTAATGGAAGGAAAAGCCCTGTTATTTAAGTTTCTTGGGGGTGTAGATGCTGTACCAATCATGCTTGATACAAAAGATGAAGAGAAATTTATTGAAACAGTAAAACTTCTTCAGCCTTCCTTTGGAGGTATAAATCTTGAAGACATTGCTCAACCAAAATGTTTTCGTATTCTTAATAGGTTGAGAAAAGAAATGGAAATACCTGTCTGGCACGATGACCAGCAGGGAACAGCTGCTATTATTCTCGCGGGGCTCATAAATGCAGTTAAGCTTGTTGATAAAAAGTTAGAGGATGTTAAAATAGTTTTCTTTGGCTCAGGAGCAGCAAATATAAGAGCTGCTCATATTGTAATAGAGGCAGGAGCAACCCCTGAAAACATAATTATGGTCGATTCCAAGGGAATCATAAACAGAGATAGAAAAGATTTAGAAAAAAAATACCCTGAGAAATGGGAGTTAGCTCTTAAAACTAATAAAAATAATATAAAAGGTGGGCCAGAGGTAGCCTTTAATGGAGCTGATGTTGTTGTAGGAGCGTCTAAACCAGGACCAGGGACGATAAAGAAAGAATGGATTAAACTCATGGCAAAAAACCCAATTGTTTTTCCATGTGCCAATCCTGTTCCTGAAATCTGGCCATGGGAAGCAAAAGAATCAGGTGCAGTCGTTATAGCTACAGGAAGAAGCGATTTTCCTAATCAGGTAAATAATTCTCTGGGGTTCCCTGGAATTTTCAGAGGTGCACTGGATGTCAGAGCTAAAACAATTACAGATGGAATGTGTATAGCAGCAGCAAAAGCTCTTGCTAAACATGCGGAGCAAAAAGGTATTACCCCGGAATATATTATTCCTGCTATGGATGAATGGGAAGTTTTTCCAAAAGAAGCTGTTGCCGTTGCATTAAAAGCAATTGAAGAAGGTGTTGCAAGAATCACCTATACGGAAAAGGAACTTTATGAAATGGCTGAGAAGAAAATAAAAGCTGCAAGAGATAGTGTTAAACTACTAATGGAAAATAAATTAATCCCTCCTGCTCCTGATGATTTATAATTTTTAAGCGATTAAAAATGGTTGACTTTCCTTTTGTTATGGATATTATTATGTATTTGAAAATGACCAAACGGGATAAGGAGGTCAAATGAAAAAGTTTTTTTTATTAGTTTTAGCATTTATAACTATCTTATTTGGAGAATATAACATACCTGGATATCTAATAGACATACCTACTTCTTATATATTAAGAAACAATATTTTACAGGCTAATTTAATTGGAAATTTTACAACAAGACAGGATGAAGACTCGGTCTACTTGTATGACTTTGACATGTATATCTCTTATGGCCTTTTCAATCGTATTGAAATGAGTTTAAATATATATTCCTTACAAGACTTTAGTTTTTCTCTTGCGTATCGTATAAATAACGAACATAAATACATTCCCTCTTTCGCAATAGGTGTCTCTGACATTAGCTATAAACCATATATCCATTCAAGCTCATTACCATGGAAAGATGATAGTATCTCTATTTATCCTGGGTTTTTTTCTGTTGAGGCAAAAGAATATTTTTCTTTTTATACTGTAGCATCTAAGTTTATAACAAAAAACTTCTCTATACATATAGGTGCAGGAAGAGGAAGATTTGTAGGATATGATAGCTTATCGAGATTCTTTAATACAGATATTCTCTACAAAGGTAGTTCTATAAATCCTGATTTTACTGTTGCTTTATTTGGAGGGTTCTTATACACACCATTCACCTATCTTGACTTTATTTCTGAGTTTGATGGTAGGGATTTCAATACCGGGTTCAGGCTGAACTTTGAATATTCTGAATTCTATTTAGGGATATCAAAATTAGAGTTATTACTTTTTAACTATCCGCATGCTGGACCAAGAATAGTAGGCGCAATGAATCTTCATACACTATCTCCCTATATTCAAAAAACAGGTAATTTAATAACAGGTATAATAAAAGATGGAATCACAGGTAATCCAGTTAAAGTCCGTATAACTATTTATAATGAAACCTTCTCAACTACAACATCATCAAACGAATACGGTATATATAAGATTAAAAACATTCCTAAAGGTAATTATATCCTTATTGTAAAGGATAAAAATA
>JALVRC010000019.1 GCA_027025255.1 Caldifarciminota bacterium | reverse complement strand
TCTATAGGCATCTTTATAGTTACCTTTTTCCATATATATAAGGCCCATTTCATTATAACACGAAGATATACCTTTTTTGTAATCTAATTCCTTAAAAAGCTTTAACGAATTCAGCTCGTTAATCATTGCTTTGTCAAAGTCCCCCTGGGCTTTTTGAACTAAGCCAACACGTCTAAGGCAATTTGCTTTCAATAAAAACAA
This sequence comes from Caldifarciminota bacterium, assembly GCA_027025255.1. Lineage (GTDB taxonomy): Bacteria > Hydrothermota > Tepidihabitantia > B3-TA06 > JALVRC01 > JALVRC01. Next base: position 2,155 of record JALVRC010000019.1, on the reverse strand, counting down.
TGAGTTAATATATTTCTTAGAAGTATTCTTCTCAGTTGTATATGTAGAAAATATATTTTCAGTATAATCTAAGGCCATTTTAAAATAATGAATGGCAGTGTCAGGTATTTGGTATTTGTATAAATTGGCTATTTCGGTCTATGGGTGCCACCCGTTTCGGTCTATGGGTGCCACTTAAAAAGACCCTGCAATATTACAAATAAATTCATTAATTCTCTTTCATTATATTTTTTCTCATAGACTCTCCCTTAAGGTCAATTCTGTGGGAAGAGTTAACCAATCTGTCAAGAATAGCATCAGCAATGGTTCCTTCTCCTATTATATCATACCAGGCTGATACAGGTATCTGTGAGGAAACAATCGTTGACTTTGTATTGAAGCGGTCTTCGATAATATCCATTAGCGCATTGCGTGCGTGGTTATCAAATGATTGTAACCCAAAGTCATCCAATATCAACAAATCCATTTTCATTAGCTTGTTCAGTTCTTTGTTGTAGGTTCCATCTACTTTAGCCAGCTTAAGCCTGTTGAACAACCTGGCTGTAATATGATACTGTGTTTTTAATCCCATAAGGCAGGCCTGGTGACCAAGAGCCTGGGCAAGATAACTTTTTCCTACCCCGGAAGCTCCTGTAAGAATAATGTTTTCTTTTTTTTGAATAAAATCCAGAGAGGTTAATCTGCTGAACATATTCTTCTCCAGGTTTCTTGCTGTTGTATAATCCACATCCATAATGCTTGCCTTTTGTCGAAAACCGGCTTGCTTTATCAAGCGCTGTATTTTTGTGTTTTGCCGTTCTTCCCATTCGTGATCGGTTAACAAGCCGATGTACTCATCAGGTGTACTGTCGCTGTACAAATTGTTTTGCAAATGATGCTGATACATACTTGCCATAGCGTTAAGACGCATACTTCTCATTTTCTCGATTGTTTGATTTCTGTTCATATATCTATTTTTTTTAATGATAGGTTTTTGCTCCCCGGATATTATTATGTTTTGGAATATGTGTCTGTTTCGATTCAAAACTATCTATATTCAGATATTCCATATCCAGGTTGTTTTTTAAAATGTTTTTTACATTATGATAATTAATGGCGTTTCCATAAAGAGCTCTTTGGCAGGCATTATTTAATCTTTCAGAGCCATATTCACGATGAAGCTGAATGACTCCCATAGCTCTTTTATAGGCTATCTCAGGGTAATCGTTTTGTTGGATCAATCCATCAACAAACATCATTACAGACTCTCCGTGTTTTTTTGCCAGTGACTTAAAGTACTCAGGACTCCAGTCGCTGTATGCCTGATGGGTACTTGAGAGGTGTTCTTTGTTAGTGGTATAGATCCCTTTGGCAGGATTGCGTTTATGAGTGGCAATACGCTCGTTGTTGTAATAGACCTCAACCCAGCTACCGGTATAATGTATTTGCGTTTGTTTACCTATAAAGCGGTAAGGGACACTGTAATAATTTTTGTCAGGCGAAAAATATACATATCCCATTTTTTGAACTTTTGCACGTCTGTACTCTTTCATCTCATAGGTTGCCACAGGCAACTCTTTTAGGGTATTTCTTTCGATGGATTGAAAAAGCTCTCTCCGGGATGATTCTTTTCTTTGAAAAAGAAGATCGTTATATGCCTCCAGTAATTTCTTTATCTCTTTGTTTAGCTCTGCAAGAGAAAAGAATATCATATTACGTAAAGGATAATAAATGCGCTGATAAGTAAGGTTTACGGCATTTTCAACCAGTGCTTTGTCTTGTGGTGAATAAGTCCGGGCAGGGTTAACAACACAACCATAATGAAGGGCAAAATCCTTTAGCGATTTATTGATTTGAGGTTCGTATTTGGAGGCTCGGCTTACGGCAGATTTTAAATTGTCTGACACAATTGCTTTTGGAACACCTCCATAATACTGTAACGCATTACCTATACAAGTAAGTAAATCTTCACGCTTTTGACTTCGGCTGGCTTCCACATAGGTGTAATGACTATAGGGCAGGATGGCTACAAAAACCTCAACAGGAATTAGCTCCCCGGTTTCTTTGTCTGTTATATGAAGATGTTTGCCTGCATAGTCTATCATTACTTCATAACCTGCCTTATGCTCAAGCTTCATTGAGCCTTTAAGCTTACTGTGCTTACGGTGATAGTGCT
>JALVRC010000018.1 GCA_027025255.1 Caldifarciminota bacterium | reverse complement strand
CTACTAAAGAATTTCCACCTATTGCGAGAACTATTCTCTCTGCCACTCCTACATACCTTGCTTAAATTTTTCTATCTCAAAATCAATAAAATCAGCATGATGAACAATAATAGCTTCTGGAATCCTTTTAACATACTCTCCTTCTTTAGAATGAGCAAGTATAATATGAGCTATTCTTAATGGCAAACCCTGTTTCAAAGCTATATTGTACCCTGATACAGGATGCCTCACTCTTCTCCCATGTTCACTTTTAACAAATCTACCCTCTAAATATTCATACTCCAAAAGTTTTCCAACATCGTGAAGTAAGGCACCTGAACGAAGAACATCCATATCTATATCCTCTCTTTTTAAGCCAGCCGCAACTGCCATTGCATAGACAATCTTTGTATGATTGACAAGAGTATGCTTTGTATCAGGAATAAGTAATGTAAAAGGAATGTTATCTATCCTTTGCCAACCACCTTCTTCAACTGCCTGCTCCCAGGCATTCAATGTCTTATTTCTAATGTCTGTATTCTCAATATCATTTATCTCAGGAAAAAAACTCATCAAATCTATCATAACATTACTTCCTTAATATAGTTTATAAGTCCATTATGAACAAGTATATCATGCTCAAGCCCGGAGAGGGGGAAAGCCTTAAAACTCTTTCCATTAACTCTTAATTCTCCTGTCTCTGTATCTATCTCTATTTTATCACCCTGAGTAATACTGTTATACGTATCTATATCAATCTCCATAATTGGAAGCCCAATGTTAATAGCATTTCTATAAAAGATACGCGAAAAACTAATTGCAAGTACTGCCTGTATTCCTGATTCTCTGATGGCAATAGGTGCATGCTCTCTTGAGGAACCAGAACCAAAATTTCTACCTGCTATTGCAATATCTCCACTCCTTACCTTTGCAGAAAAATCCTTAATATCAGGAACACCTTCAAATGCGTGTGTTCCCATCTCTTTCTTGTCTGTTAAAGGTAAATACTTACCTGGATAAATCTGATCAGTATCAATATCATCCCCAAATTTCCATACATTTCCACTGAGCTTCATAAAAACCTCCTTGGGTCTGTAATCTTACCTTCTACTGCAGAAGCTGCCGCAGTCAAAGGAGAAACAAGATGGATAAGTCCTCCCTTACCTATTTTCCCGACGTAGTTTCTATTGGAAGTTGAAAGTAACTTTTCGCCCGGAGCCAATATCCCGGGATGTCCTGTAGTACACAATGCACATGAAGGATTGGGAATAACAATTCCAGCATATGCAAAATCAGTTATAATGCCTTCTTTTAAAAGATTTATCATTACAGAATGAGTTGCAGGAACTGCAATAGTCCTTACTTTAACCTCTCTATCCTTTATTATATTCCTTGCCATTCTAAAGTCATCTTCTCTACCATTTGTGCATGAGCCCATAAAAACCTCGTCAATCTGTGTTCCTTCTACTTCGCTCACCGCAACAACATTATCTGGAGAATGAGGCAAAGCAATCAAAGGTTCAATTTTCGAGATGTCAAATCTATACTCCTTCATATATGTTGCGTCTGGATCAGGTGATATATCCTCTGTAAAACTGAGCTCTTTTTTAATCCTCATATCTGTGGCAATAAACCCTATTTTTCCACTCATCTCTGTTATCATACTTGCAAGCGTGATTCTTCCACTAAGAGGTAAACTTTCTACGTATTCACCAAAAAATTCAACTGCAAGATAATTCAATCCATCGGTCTTAAAGAATTTCAAAAGATAAAGAATCACATCCTTGGGTAGAACACCATTTTGAGGTCTGCCTTCAAGAATAATTTTTATGGTTGGAGGAACTCTGAACCATAGTTTACCCAGTGCCAAACCTGAAACAATGTCTGTGGTCCCAACACCTGTAGCAAATGAACCTACAGCTCCAAGAAGATTCATATGACTGTCAGTCCCAACCACAACACTCCCTGGTTTTATAAGACCGTGTTCAAGAAGTATATGCTGACCAATACCAGTATTTATATCAAAAAGATGAACACCTTCCTCTGCTGCAAAGCCTCTTAAAATCTGTTGATTCTTCGCCACCTTTTCGTTTCTTGGAGGAATATGTAAATCAAACGTTATTGCTACCTTCTTAGAATCATATACATGCCTTTGGGGAAAATGTTTCCTAAAATCAAGAACAACATTAGGACCACCAAAATCTCTCATTGCAACAAGATCAAGCTTCACCCAGACTCTTTCCCCTACTTTTGCATCTTTACCTGATGCTCTTGAAATAATCTTTTCAATTATTGTTTTACTCATTGAAAATTTTAAATACTAACAAGGGAAAGTCAAGTAATAAAATTTCATATAATAACTTCTAATCTTTAAAATAGTAA
>JALVRC010000017.1 GCA_027025255.1 Caldifarciminota bacterium | reverse complement strand
AGTTTGAACAGCGGGAAATTTACTTTCTATAAGATTAGCCTTATATCCTGTAACTATAAAGATATCCTCATTCCTTACATTAAACATATTTAACTGAGATATAAGCCTTTCCATCAAACTTCTCTTATGTATTTTTATTAAAGGCTTTGGAACCATTTTTGTATATTTTTCTAACCTTTTCCCAAAACCTGCTGCTAATATTGCTATCTTCATACTTTCTCTTTTAAAAATAAATAGACATTTCTTAAGAAGAATAAAAAGGTAGCAATAATAATACCCAGATGAGGATACCCAATCAAAGGGAAAAGGAAGAACATAAGAAACTGCTCGTCATATGCTGTATAAATCTCCCCGACTCGTTTAAAAAGTCTTTTATCGTAAGGTGCCTCACGGGCTCTTACTTTAAACAAATAATGAACAAGAATATGTTGAAGATAATGAAAAATAACGCCTGCAAGAGATATATAAAAGATTAAAGGAGTTGTATAAAAGTAAATCCCGTACAACATAACGCCCAGGGCTATTATCTTCCTTACCTTATCAAAATACTTATCAAATTTAGCACCAAAATCCGAGAAAGTACTGTTAATTCTTGCAACTTTACCATCTGTACAATCAAAAATCCATGAGATCTGCCAGAAAATAGCTCCCCAGAAAAAACCCCAGAATGTATGTTGCAACCAGAAATAAACAGTAAAAAAAAGAGGAAAAATAGAAAAAAACGTTATCACATTAGGATGTATTTTAAGTCTTGCAAGCAATAAAGCCAGAGGTGATCCAATCACATCTGCAAAAAAAACAGTGCTCCAGGCATCTGTCTTTTTTAAATATGGCTTGCTCATTAAACCTTTTCCTTTTCCATACTAAAACTCAATTCTTTATCATCAAATTTAATATGTTCTTTCCCATTCTCAAGACTAAAATGTTTAACGAGTAATTCATCAATTATATACTGCCTATAAGTATCAATTATGTCATTTATTTTAAAATCTCCGAATATTTTAAGCTTAATTCTATCAGAAACCTCAAACCCTTTCTCCTTACGGGCAATCTGCAACCTATGAACAAGTTCTCTAATAAAACCTTCATCTTTTAATTCCTGTGTTATATTAGTATCAATAAGTACGGCCAAACCTTTATAAGTAGCAAGTTTTAATGCGTCAGCCTTTGCCTTATATTCTATAAGCAAATCATCATATGTTATCGGTTCATTATCTATAAAAATCTTCTTGCCATCTGCCATCTCATTTAACTGGGATTCGCTTATTTTATTTATAACATTAATAACATTCTTCATGTTTTTCTTAAATCTTTTAGTTAAATGGGGGAAATTAGGTCTTATATTAATATCTACATAGGATGACAATCTTGTATCATAAACAATTTCCTTTATATTCAATTCATCTTTTACCATATATTCATATCTTTTTATTGCTTTAAGTTCCCTTTGATGATGAGAAAGTACAATCATTTTTGCTAATGGTTGTCTAATTTTTATCTTGAATTGATTTCTTAAACGTCTTCCAGCAATCACAATTCCTATAATCTTATCCATATCCTCTACGAGTTTAACATCTTCCCCCCAATCCTTATGAGGTTCTGGGAAATCCTCTAAATGAACACTCTCTTCAAAACTATCTATTTTATCCCTTACAATATTCTGATAGATTTCCTCACTGATAAAGGGTAGTATCGGTGCAATAATTTTAATAAAATTAACAAGAACTGTATATAAAGTAGCATAAGCAGATTGTTTATCAATATCGTTTTCACTCTTCCAGAACCTCCTCCGAGATCTTCTAATATACCAATTCGTAAGATTATCAATAAAGTCCACTATATTTGGAACGACCCTAAAAAGATGATATTTAGCCATCTCCTGCTCAATAACCTTTAATAATTCATTAAGCAATGAGAGTATCCATCTATCAAGTGGATTCTCACTCTTTTTTATAAATTCCGGGCTCCATTTATCTATATTAGCATACATTATAAAAAAGGAATATACATTCCAGAAAGGTATAAGTACACTTTTAAGAATTTCTTTAAGCCCTTCCTCGCTAAACTTTAAATCTTCAGCCTTTACAACTGGTGAATTAATAAGATACATTCTTAAGGCATCTGCTCCGTATGTATTTAGTATATAAGAAGGATCAGGATAATTCTTAAGTCTTTTACTCATCTTCTTACCATCCTCAGCCAATATCAAACCATTAACAATGACGTTTTTAAAGGCCTCTTTATCAAAGAGTATGGTAGAAACAACAAGCAGTGTATAAAACCAACCCCTTGTTTGATCTAACCCCTCAGCAATAAAATCTGCAGGAAATTTATCCTGAAAGTGCTCTTTGTTCTCAAAAGGATAATGAAATTGAGCATAAGGCATTGAACCGCTTTCAAACCAACAGTCCATTACCTCCGAAACTCTCTTCATCTCCCCATCGCATTTTTCACATTTATAAGTAATAGCATCAACAAAATGCTTATGTAAATCATCTATCTCTACACCAGACTTTCCTTTAAGAACTTCCACACTTTCAACCACATCAATATGTCCACATTTACTACATTTCCACACAGGTAAAGGTGTACCCCAATACCTATTACGGGAGATTGCCCAATCCCTTGCTCCCTCAAGCCATTTACCGAATCTACCATTCTTTATATGCTCTGGGACCCAATGAATATGTTCATTGTTATCTATCATTTTTTCTTTGATATCTGATACCTTAACAAACCACGAAGAAATAGCTTTGTAGATAAGAGGAGTATCGCATCTATAACAAAATGGATATGAATGTTTTATCTGAGCTCTGTGTACAAGTATACCCCTGTTTTTAAGTTCTTTAATAATATCCTTATCAGCATCCTTTACATACATATTGGCAAAGTCAGAAACCTCTTCTGTAAATTTACCTTCATCATCAACAGGATTAAATATTCCTATTTTAAATCTCTCTCCTAACTTAAAATCGTCTTCTCCAAAGGCAGGAGCAATATGTACAATACCTGTCCCCTCCTCTGTAGAAACAAAATCTCCTGTATACACCTTAAATGCATTCTCTTCTGGTTCTTTTACATATAAAAAGATTGGCTCGTATAGCTTACCTACTAAATCTATACCTTTAAATCTCTCAACTATTTCATAGTCGCTTTCTTCTTTATAATAAGCTGACAGACGGGCTTCTGACAATATGTAAAACTCTTCCCCATCCTTTACTTTTACATAATCAATATTTTCTCCGACAGCTAAAGCAAGATTGGAGGGTAATGTCCATGGAGTCGTTGTCCATACAAGAAAAAATGTATTTCTTTCGTCCTTTAGCTTAAATTTTACTGTTATTGAAGGATCTTCAGTATCTCTATATCCAAGATTAACCTCAAAATTGGACAGTGGTGTAGCACAGCGAGGACAATATGGCATAATCTTGAATCCCTCATATATCAAACCTTTTTTGTAAATCTCTGCAAAAACCCACCATATAGTCTCCATAAATGACTTGTCCATTGTCCTGTATCCATTTTCAAAATCAACCCATCTTCCTATTCTCTCAATAACCTTTTCCCAATCTTTTGTATATCTTAAAACAATAGACCTACAGGCTTCATTAAATTTGCCAACTCCATAGTTTTCTATCTCCTTTTTCGAGTGTAAATTCAACTCTCTTTCCATTTCATATTCAACAGGCAAACCATGAGTATCCCATCCAAAAACCCTTTTTACGTAATATCCCTTCATTGTCCAATATCTTGGAATTATATCCTTAAGAATGCTTGCAAGTAGATGGCCATAGTGGGGAAGACCAGTAGCAAAAGGAGGACCATCATAAAAAACAAATTCTTTACTTTTCTCCCTTTTTTTAAGACTCTTTTCAAATATATTATTTTCTTTCCAGAAACTAATTACCTTCTTCTCAATCTCAGGGAAATCCGCTCTTGATGGTACAGGCCTAAAACTACTCTTCATAAACTAAATATTGCGCAATGTATGTCTTAAATTCTTCGTAAAGGAGCTTAACTATCACATCAAAGGTATAGTTTATCTCTTTATCTTTTACTCGCACGACAAAGCCATGAGGAAAATTACCCCGATTAAATGAAGATTTATGTTCTTTTTTCAAAAACTCTACATCCTTTTCACCAATCAATATATCTCCTTTATACTCTTCAATCTTTTTCTTTAAAGAAGAAAGATATTCTTTACTTTTAAGAAATTTTTCTATAGCCTCTTCAATAATCTCTTTAAGCAAAGTTGATTTTTCTTTGGAAATTTCTCTTGATTTTACAAGATGTATTCTCGAATTAATTCTTCTACGTCCAATCTCTTCTTTTTTTGCGTATTCTTTTTCCAGCTTTTCTCTAAATTGTTTCAATCTATCTTCCCATTCTGTTGTAATCTTCTCCATCTCCTCAGAGTATTTCTTTTTTAAAAGTTCTCTGTCCTCTTCTCCTTTCTTATCTATTTCCTCTAATAATTCTTTAAGTCCCATTATTTAATTCCAAAAAGAATAAACAAAGATGTTAAAAGACCAAGCACAGCATATGTCTCTACCATTGCTCCATAGATAACTGCTTTCATAGAATCAGACGGCCTCTTGGCAACCATCTCCACCCCTGCTGCACAAGTTTTTCCCTGCCAAATTGCAGATAAAAGCCCTGTAAAAGCAATGGGTAAACCAGCAAGAAAATATCCTAAACCCTGCCCAAAATTCAAAGCCTTAGGTGCACCGCCAAGAAGATTTGTATTCATTATTATCAAAAATGCAATCAAAAATCCATAAAAGCCCTGAGTCCCGGGAAGAACTACCAGTAAGAACAGGGAACCAAATTTATCTGGGTCTTCACTCAATACACCATCTGCAACCTGAGCTGCAAGTCCTATTCCTATAGCTGAACCAATACCAGCAAAAAGTGCTGCAGCTACTGCACCTGCTATAGCAAGCACCAAACCCCAATCCCATACACCAGTTGCTGCTGTCTGTTGAATTAGCATCAATCCAATACTATTCAAAATGTACATATATTTACCTCCTTATATCAAAATATTTTGTATTTATTCTAAAAGGTACAAACCTTCTTCCTCCACCAGTAAAGAATCTTGGAAAGAATTCTACATACTGCAGTCTTAAGGTATGAACAAAAGCCCCAAGGGCACTTATGGCAATATTATACAAATGCCCTATAACAAGAATTATAAAAGCCAGAATTATTCCTACGTATGGTACTGCCAATACTTTCCAGGCTATCGTGTTAATGGCAAGGGCTATACCACCTGTTACCATTCCCAGAGCCATAAGTCTGATATACGACAGAACAACTCCAAGATAAGATGTGGCTCCATATAAATTGTATAATCCCCAGGAAAGACGACCAATCCATCCTTTGAAAGCAGAAAGTGGTAAAATAAAAGCCAGAAAAAGAAGACCTATGGGAAGTATATTTATATTCCATAGGATAATAATTCCCATACCTATAAGACCTGTAATAAGAAGAGTTTTCTTGTTCTCTGATGTTATAAATCCTGAAACAATAAAGAATAATGGGATTACGCTTAAAACAATCCTAACAACAATATCAGGAATATGCCACATATTATTTGTTAAAGCAATCATAAAAAACGTAAAAAATAACCACACTGTCACTGAAACCCATAAAGGGCTATCACTTTCTCTATTTGAAAGTGTAAAAATAGTTACAACTGAAACAAGCATTAAAAGAATTATTAAAAGCCTTGATGAAGTAGAAAGTTTTTCACCCCATATTGCGTAAACAGGGATAAGAAAAAGCAATACAAACCATGTAAGATTCTCAAAAATGGCCGTAGCAAAATTCTTATGACGCAAAGAATCGTATACTTCTACAAGTATTCCAAAAAGCATCTGAATATAACCAATTGCAAGAGACAAATAGAAAAATGGCATGGGATTAGTCATTGGATCAAAAAGTATAAATTCTTTTCTAAACCAACCAAATCCCAATCTGTCCGGCATATCTCCAAACCACCCACCGGTTATAGCCCCAGCAAATATGGTAGCTATACTTCCCAGTAAAAGTACGTAAATAATAGCATCTTTTCTTTTTAAAAGGAATAATACCAAAACTAAAGAAAGCGTCATAAGAACACCATATCCGGCATCAGTAAGACAAAGACCAAAAAATATAACAAAAAATGGTGTTAGAAGTGGTGTTGGATCAATTTCTTCTGGCATAGGTGTTCCGTAAAGATTTAGAATCATCTCAAAAGGCTTAAAGATTTTTCTGTTATTTAATGCTACGGGAGGATTGTCTTTTTTCTCAGGGGTTTTGTACTCGATATAAACTCCATTTATATCACTTAGACTCCTGTCAAGCTTTTCAGTATCAATTTCTTTAATCCAACCAAAAATAATCCCTGTCGTATCTGTAGATAGTATCATCTCCATCGTTTGTTTCTTTACCCTTTCAACCTCCAGATAATCAAGCGCGATTTCAAGTTCTTTCAGACGTTTTGAAGCGACTTTTAATTGCTTTTCTATATCATACGTTTCTTTCTCAATTTCTTTCAGCCTATTATCTATACTTTTAATCTCCAATGCTACTGGAATATTCTTATCTATTGAATAAGTATTTCCGAAATTTTTTACTTCTTCACTTATCTCATGTATGATACTATCATTTCCTATAGCTACAAAATATTTGTTCTTTTCAATTGTATTTATAAGTTCAATAACAACTGGTTTATTATTATACCTATCTTTAATCTTTTTATAATGTTCCTCACCAAGAGATGCTACAATATACTTATAAGAAATATTATCAAAAGACAACGACAAAGTTTTAAAGGGTAATATATGCTGTCTTCTTTCCAGAAGGCTTTTCTCTTCAGCATTAAGAGACTTTAGTCGTTCTATTTTACTATTTACTTCTTTTGAGAAAGCTCTAAAATCAAGCTTCTTTACTCTATTATATAAGTCTTCTATACTTATAACAGGCTTCTGTAATTTAAATCCTTTTTTATCTTCATAGGCTTTTAGATAGTTATAGGCCTCAGTAATCGGAGTTTTATGCTCCTCCTCAGGAGAGGCAACATTCATTTTCTCTATATGCAATACTCCCTCTTTTTGCAAAATAGAAAATATCTTTTCTTTATATTTTTTAGAAAAAGCGATTAAGACCTTCTTAACCTTTGCTACTCCCATGTTGCTTTTAACCTCTCATGTATAAAAGAAATAGCCTTCTCTTTTACTTTATTTGCCATCTTTTTCAATGTTTTTCTTACGGTTTCTATCTCCTTTTCAACTTTTTTTCTCTCTTTTTT
>JALVRC010000016.1 GCA_027025255.1 Caldifarciminota bacterium | reverse complement strand
ATTAGTCTCCGTAAAAAGCTTGCGGTAATTTTCATACTTTCAAATTTGCGTTTTTAATCGATTATTAGAGCTTGACAATCGCCTGATTATGGATATAATATATAATATGTTGAGTGGTAAAATAACCAAAAAGGACTTTGCAGATATTATCCAGCTTCTAAAAATGGCTAAGAGAACAGGGATATTGGAGATAAAAGGGGAAATAAACGGGAAAATTTTTTTCAAAGAGGGGTCTTTATATCATTGTGAGTCAGAAGGTTATTTAGAAGGCGAAAAGTCCTTTTTTGATATTGCAGTTATGGCTCAAGGCACATTTATTTTTAAGATTAATAAGACCAGCGAAAAGCACACCTTATCGGATTTTCATCCAATTTTGTTAGAGGCAAATAAGATTAGAGATAAATATGAAGCAGTTAGAGAACGTATTCCTTTTTTGGGCTCACGCATATTTTTAAGGAGTGAAAAGATTAATACAAGTAAAGAGAATTTTTCAAAAGAAGAGGTAATAATATTTAGTAATTTAAAACAGAATATGACCATAAAGGAACTTGCTAAGGCAATTAAGTATTCGCTTGTTAATACAATCTTTATAGTGGATGGATTGCTGGACAAGGAATATATTAGTATTGAAGACGGTAAAACTGCAATGGTAAGAACATTATTTAAAACTATTGTTGAGAAGTTGTTCAGCCATGTTGTGAAGATAGCACCGGGGCTCATAGAAAGATATGTTGAGAGATTTAATCAATGGGCGTATTCTAAGGGTGCATACTTTATTTTTAAAGAGCACTTAGAAGAAAAGATGCCTGTTGATTTTGACATAGAAAAAAGATACTTTATTTACAGAGAGACATTCCATAAAGTTCTCTCTCTTTCAGAACAGATACAGGAAAGACAAATAACAGAGGCGTATTTAAGTGATGTTATTCAATCCTTAAGTAAGGATTTTAAGGATTTATTTAAAGAAGCAAAGTTGCACGAAGTCTTTAAATATTATAAAAAGGGCAGTTTTGATATTGAAGCCGCTGAAGAAGATACTGAGAAGTTCAAAACAGAGTTAAAAAAGGATCTTCTCGGTGGTATAGATTTATAATGGTTTTTGTTTTTTTCCTGACATTTTCTGAGGTTTATATTAATGATAATGTAGTTTATGATATCTCAAGCAATGGGGATAGTGTTTTTCTTTCAACTAACGGTGGGGTAGTGTTTTACAGCTATAAAGAGGATAGATTGCTTAAACATTTAACCAAGGCTCAGGGACTAAATAGTAACAGGGTTTTTGCTTTGGTATATGATAAGGGGAAAGGAAGGCTTTTTCTGGGTGAAGAAAAAGGTATTCAGTATGTAGAGAATGGTAAGGTTTATTCAGTAGAGAATGTTCCTTATATAGTTATTAATGATATGTCAGAATATAATTCCTCTGTTGCTGCTGGCAGTAATCAGGGAGTATACCTTATGGAATATGAGAGTGGTGGGTATAGTATAAAATATTTTTCTCATGCTTTAACTGGCTTGACTTCAGATACAATTAACAGTGTCATACTAATAAAAGATACATTATTTATTGCTACATTTAAGGGGTTGAATATTGTTAATGTAAAATCTGGTTTTAATAGAGTTGTTAATGCTAAGGATACAGTTTATAACATGTTTTTTTTCAATGATACACTTTACTGTGTGCTGCCTTCCGGGGTTTTTTATTTACAAAACGATTCTTTAGAGGAGTTCATTAGTTTCCCTTCTCTTTTTGATAAATCAGCTGCAATGAGTGTGTATAAGAACAGATTTTATTTCTCTGATAATTCTTATCTCTACTCATTTAAGAATGATACTATTGATACAATTAAAATAGCCTTTAAAACAGACAGAGGATACTATAAGCTTTTCAGTAATATAACAGCTATGCATGTGGATAATGGTATGCTATTTCTTGGTAATCGTCCTAACAAAGGAGATTTATGGGGAGATGGATTGTATATTTATGGGAAAAGACACGTTGTTTTCCCATCATTGAATTCTAATTGTGTTAGAAAGATAGGATTTGATAAATCTGGAGGAGTTTGGTTAACTCATCATTTGTGGGGATATTCAAACGGGGTTACACATGTTTTTGATTGTAGAATTGAGAATCTTACTGCAAGTGGTGATTGGTTGAGTGATTACAGCCAATATGCACTCGCGTATAATGAACGTTTTTTAGCTCTTGCAGGTATGTGGTATACAAGTTACATAGACATTTATGATTTTTCAGATTATGAGACATACAGTTTCCAAATCCATAACTATAGTATTGACAATGTTGTAATAGGTATGAGCTTTTATGAGGATACAATGCTTTATGTTTTTTCTCACAAGGACGCCAATGCTCCTATACGACTTTATACGTATAAGGGAGAACTTGTAAACGAAATCATTTATAATTATGCCCCTGTAAATGACGTATGTACTAAAAACGATACATTAGTGCTTGCTACTGAAAAAGGACTGGTTTTTTACGATATTAAGCAGGATAAATTCTTAAGCTTTGATGTATCTTCTTCTGGTTTGCCTGATAATGATATTTCTTCTGTTGTTATCAATAAAGGAGAAATTTGGGGAGGCACAAGGCAGGGATTGTTTAAGTTTAAAAATGAAAGTATAGTTGTGTTTAATAAAACCAACACTCCATTTCTGTCTTCTAACGTAGTTGTTGATATAGCCTCAGATGAACTTGGAAGATTATGGATACTGACAGATAGGGGATTAGATCTTTTTGACCCTCAAACAAATAAATGGGTTAACTATCTACAGGAGAATACTTCTATTCCTGATGGAGAATTGAGTACTGTAGCTGTGGATACACTATTGCATAAGGTAGTTGTAGGTTCTATGGACGGAGGCATAAGTGTTTTTTATTATGCTAATGATAGTATTGTTTCTAATGATAAGATAGATATATATCCAAATCCGTTTATAGGTTCTCGTGACAAACGAATTACTGTTAAAGCCCCACAAAATTCTTCAGTTAAACTGTTTAATTTAAATGGGGCGTTTTTAGATGATTTTTCTTTTTCAGACGTGGAGAATGCTTATATACTTTTCCCTGATATTTCATCAGGACTATACGTAGTTGTTGTTAAAAGTAAGAATGGTATTTACTATAAAAGATTAGTGGTGTTGAAATAGGAGGATTTATGAAGAGGTTTTTGTTAACTATTTTACCTGTAATGGTTTTTGCTTATAAGATTGAGTTTTTCAATGGCAAGGAGTTGAGTAGTGACAAACTGTTTTTAAAGGGAGAAGAATTTGTTATAGATGAGACCACTCACGTAAATAGGGCGTATATAAATAGGATAGTATTTTCTAACGCAAAGCTGAATGCAAATATTAAGTCAGGGAAATCCCTTTATGAGCAATATGATAGAGAAGCAGAAAGCCTTAAAAAGCAGTATCCCGATGCGACAGAGATTATTATTCGTGATGTTGGAGAGAGTGTTTATTTAAAGGATGGGACTCGTCTCTGGACTTATCATTCAGTAAAAAAACTATTAAAAGAAGATGCTCTTGATGATGCGCATGTATCATTGGGATTTAGTGAAGAAAGAAGTAAACTTTCAATAGATATGGCAAGGGTTTTAAAACCTGATGGCAGGATAATTAATGTTAATCCGAATGATATTAAGATAAAGGCAAAGTACAGTAAAGGACTTGTATATTTTGGCAAAGGTAAAATTATAACATTTACTATCCCTTCTGTTGAGGTAGGGGATATTATAGAATTGAAATATACTTATCATACGTTTAATCCCTGGGCTAAAAAAGTGTTTACACCTTCTTTCGGTTTTCAGAGCTATGAGCCTGTAGCCCTTTCAAGGTTTGTCGTGAGGATCCCTCTATCAGAAACACTCATCTATAAAATAAAAAATTTTCCTCCTACCTGGAAAAGAGAACCAGAGATTTATAAAAAGGCAAAAAACAAAGTGTATATCTGGGAGTATAAAAACATTCCTCCTATGATTCAGGAAGATAATATGCCGCCCTACTATGATGTTGCTCCTAATGTTGTAGCTTCAAATCAGACATCATGGGATTATATATTTAACTGGTATGCGGCTTTCCAAAAGGCACGAATCGTTGTAACCCCTGAGATTCAGCATATTGCCGATAGTCTTGTGGCAAATACTACTTCAGATAGTGGTAAAGTAGCTAAAATATACCACTGGATACAGAAAAAAATCAGGTATATATCTATTAAGGGTAGTGCTGCATCCGGGGTAAGTGGTCATAAGGCAATAGAGACGCTGCACAATGGTTACGGTGATTGTACTGATAAATCAATACTTTTCACGACACTTTTAAATGCTGTTGGTATAGAGGCATATCCAGTTTATATAGGTACAAATAGCGAATATCCACAGCTTGATACGGAAATACCGGATTTTTATGGTAATCATGCTATTACAAAGGTATATATACTTGGTAAGGGGATCTATCTTGATCCTACAAGTGATAACTCACGTTTTCCTTCTTTTAGAGAGGATGATAAAGGGGTTTATGCTATTAATGCCATAAAAAAAGAAATTGAGTTTATTCCTGTTCCAGACCCTAAAACTATCCTTAGGCATTATCACTACAATATAGAAATCATGCCCAATCTGGATGTTAAGTTTAGGTCTCTTTCATATTACAGTGGTGAATATGAAGCACATATTCGTTCTTACTGGCAGTGGAGAAAGAAAAATGAATGGGAGGCAACCTTTCAGTCTATGATACACAGTAATTGGCCTTATGCACGGCTGATTTCATACAAAATTGATAACCTTGATGTTTTAGAAAAACCTCTAAGACTTCATACAGAATATATATACAGTAAATACATAAAAAAGATTAAAGATATTTTTATATTTAAGCTTCCGGAAAAGGGTAATAGGTTATCTTTTAGAGAGGTTTATTTGAATAAAAGAACATATCCTCTTACTTATTACTCTTCAGCTGGCATAGAGCATTTTATGAGGATTAAGCTACCTTCTGATTTGTCTGTTGAAAGTCTACCTGACAGTATTAATATAAAAACCCCTTATGTAAGTTATTATGCAATTTTCACATACGATAAAATTAATAGAGAAATAATTTATGTTGATACTTTTTTAAGGTACAAAAGAATAGTTCCTTCTCAAGATTATATTGAGTATAAATCAACGGTTGAGAGAATAGTACATTATCAAAAACTTCCAGTAATACTTAAAAAGAGGTCAAGATGAAAAAACTTATATTATTGTTCATTGTATCCATTTTGTACGCAGAAGATATAGTGTACTTAAAAAATGGAGAAGAAATAAGAGGGAAAGTTATTTCTATTGAAAAATTTAGGGTAAAGGTTGAAATAAAAGGCAAGAAGAGAGCAATTAAAATCAGTGATATTACCAGTATAACTTTTGATAAGATAAGGCCTGGAAGCTCATGGAACACTATTAAAGATATAGATGATACCACTTTAATAAATGCTATAAAGGATAATAGCTATAGGACTATTTCTTCAGGCATGAATTATGTTGATATATACAGAATTGATAGAGTATATACGCATAAAGACAGTATAATTTTAGAAAAGAGAGTAATAAGACGTTTTTTAACTCCAACAGGTACAAATATGTCCACATTTCTTTTTGATTATCCTGAAGAGGCTTCTTTTGAAGTTATTTTTGCAAGGACAGTTTTGCCTGACGGTCATGTTGTATCTATAAAGCCGGATGCAATTGAAAGAATTTCTGCTTCTTCATTTCCTCCTGGGTATCCTTTATGGAAAGGGCAGAAAGTAGCCTTACCCGGGGCAGTTGTAAATGCAGTAATGGATTTTAAGATAAGAATTGCATATGCTAAGACTAATTCCTTAAGGCCTTTTTACAGAAGATTCTTGTTTTCAGACTTTATGCCTATAGCTCACTATATTTTATTTGTAGAGGATAAATTGAATGTTTTTGAACATGGGATTGAAAATGTTGTAGAGAGAAAAACTATTAAAAACTACATAATGTTTAAAAGGGATAAGATAAGGGCTATTCCGTATGAATCTATGGCAAGTTCTGCTTCTTATTTTTCTCCTATTGTTTATGTGTATTCTTCTTTTAAGAGGTGGAAAGATCTTGCAGCTGAGTATATAAAAGCCTGGGAAGAGAATACTGATTTTCGTTATGTTAATGATTTTAAAGGTTTTAAAAATATAGATTCCCTGTTTTTATTTATCAACAGAACAGTTAATGATTTTGGTGGCAGTCCGCAGAAGTATGGGTATGTACCGCATAATGTTAATGAGGTATATAAGAATTCCTATGGTTCTGTGTTTGATAAGGCAGCTCTCTTTTACTCTTTGCTTAAAAAGAGAGGGTTTTTGCCCCAAATATATCTTGTTTCTTATATAGATGAACGATTTGAGGAACAGGTGCCGGTTCTAAAGCAGTTTGATAATGTCTTAATAGCTGTAAAAGATAGAATTTACGATTTTTCTAACAGATATAATCCTTACAATTATTATTCATCTAAAACAGACAGACTGGCTTTGAATGTTTTATCCGGTGATATAGTAGACATAACAGAGAATTTTAGCGTTAAGAACAAAAGGGTTCAGACGCTGGATGCTTATTTTAGAGAAGATACGCTGTTTTATGTTGATAGAACAGTTCTATTTGGTGCTCCTTCAGTTGAGATAAAGGCACTTTTGAATACAGAGACAGAGGAATCATTCAGAAAATATATAGAGAGTTTTGTTTCTTCTGAGTATAAGGGGAGTTATCTGGATAGTTTTACCATTGTTTCTAAAGATGTTGGGATTGATTCACTTGTTTTAGACTTGTACTATCACAAACCCTTTAGTTTTGTTAAGGTTGATAGATATATATTTCTTGATATGCCAATACCTGAAGTAAATACATATATATTTGGTTCAGAAAAGCGGTATACACCTGTATTCTTTGGAGAGGAGTATTTAGTTGAAAGAAATATTAGAATACTATTACCAAAGGGGGTTAAGGTTTACTACAAACCTCAAAATATAGCCTTTGATAATAAGTATGCTGAGTATTCTTTTCAAATTGGAGAAAAGGCAAATCTTTTGAATTTAGATTACAGGGAAAAGGGTAAAAAGAAATTGCTCCCTCAAAAAGACTATACTGCGTATAGAGATCAATTGTTGAGATTTGCAAGTATAAACTACGAGCATATTATTTTAAAGAAGAAATAAATACTAAAATGAAACTTGACAATAATAAAAACATAGTTAAAATAAAAGAAAATAAAAGGAGGCAAAATGACAGAAAAGAGAA
>JALVRC010000015.1:5645-7307 GCA_027025255.1 Caldifarciminota bacterium | reverse complement strand
CTTTTTTAACATTATTTCTTATCTTCTTTACTTTCGGATGATATATCATCTTCAGTTTTCTTCTCTTCTTTTTCTTCTGTACTATTATCTATTTTCTCCGGGACCTCAAAATCGTCCTCTGTTTCTAATAGGTTCCTATCGTCTTTCTTTTTAACTATTATTATATATGCAAGAGTATTGCCCGTTGTCCATATAGTTATGCCATAGCCTATAACGAAAAAGATTATACCATAATATGTAATAGCCAATAGAACTGCTGCAATGATTTCAGCCCAATTTCCACTGAGAATTCCAACCTGAGGAATATTAAAGAAGCCGTTTATAAAGGGAAGTTCAGGAAGTTTGATAAAATAAGTGGAAGAAGCCAATATCTTTTCTATCCCTGCCCCCATTAGTATTTTAAGAATGCCAGTTCCTATAGTTATAGCTTTTGTTGTAAAGTATCCAAGTAATATAATCCCTACAACAGACATTACAGCAAGAATAGACTGATATGTTATAAGCCTCCATGGTTGATCATCGACGCAGGAGAATACTTCAAAAAGGGTATCAAAGGCGTCACTTTTGGTTACTCCCACAATAATAGGTGTTAAGATGAATGTAAAGAATAGTATTATTAAAAGATAAACTATAAATAAAGAAACAGCAAAAGCAGGAATAGACATCAATCCTATAACAATTGGTCCGAAATAGGGAATTTTGCCTATCAATGCAAGTACGAGACCTGAACCTACTAACAAGCCTATAAATATAATCATAAGTAAGGGAGATGCAATCATAGCACCAAGAAATTTCATTGAAAATTTAAAAGCTTCTTTAATCTCATAAAATTCGTCTCCTTTGAGTTGTTCAATAGTAATTTTAGTAATTGTAGTAATTCCAATCCAGTATGTTAAGGCTGCAAGTAAAATACCGACATACCATATAATGTTAACGTACCATGGAGAAATAGAGGTTTCTATAGTGGGGAAAAGTCTGAAGTATTGCCATATACCAGAAAAAGAATCTCCTCCAATAATTAATGCTATATACGTAAAGATATTATAGACAATTAAAGAACCAAATAATGTAAGAATAATAACCCATAACTTTTTAGCAGAAAATCCGTACCGAAAAGCCCGGAATATATCTTTATAGTTAAAATGTAACATGGTCATTTAACCTCCTTTTTTGATGATTGTATCAAAAAAAATTTTATATTTAATCAATAAAAAAATTAAGAGTATAAATCCTACAATCCATACCCATTTCATTTTGATGAGTTTTCTTTTTCTCCTGAAGTCAAAACGCTTTTTATCTAACACAAATTATATTTTATATATAAATTTTAAATTGTCAAGTAAAAAAAGAACGTTATTAGAAAAAAGTTTACTGGTTTTATTCATCATTTATTGCACATTTAAAAATATTCCATTTTTATTTTTGTTGACTTTTCTTTTAAAATGCATATTATTAATGTATGGAAAAATTTGTTCATCTTCATCTTCATACAGACTACAGTTTATTGGATGGTGCAATTAAAATTAATGAGGTTGCAAAAAAAGCCAGGGCTTTTGGTATGGATGCCGTAGCCATAACAGATCACGGGAATATGTTCGGAGCAATAGAATTTTATAAAACAATGAAGAAGTATGACCTGAAACCCATTATTGGTATAGAAAT
>JALVRC010000015.1:0-5635 GCA_027025255.1 Caldifarciminota bacterium | reverse complement strand
GAAATGTATATGAGCGATAAAAGTATTGCTGTCCAAGATAAAAAGGAAAAGCTTTTTCATTTAACTCTTCTGGCAGAAACCAATGAGGGATATAGTAATTTGATGAAACTTACATCTCTTTCTTATTTGGAGGGTTTTTATAGAAAGCCTCGCATAGACAGGGAAACACTTGCACGTTATAATAAAGGGATTATTGCCCTTTCTGGTTGTAAATCAGGTGAAATAAACAGATTACTGTTAAATGATAGATATGAAGAGGCTTTAGATGCAGTTGATTTTTATGTCTCTGTGTTTGGAAGAGAGAATTTTTTTTTAGAGTTGCAAGATACCGGACAGGAGTGGAGTAAAAAACTTATAAAAGAACTAATGTCGCTTTCAAGAGAAACATCTGTTCCAGTTGTTGCTACAAATGATTGTCACTACCTTACAAGAGAAGATGCAAAGGCTCATGAGGTATTACTAGCGATTCAAACAAAGAGAAAACTTTCAGATAGTAATAGATTGCGTTTTGAAACAGAGGAAAACTATTTTAAGTCACCGAATGAAATGGTAGAACTCTTTAAGGAAATCCCCGAGGCAATAAGCAATACAATTAAAATAGCAGAAATGTCAAATGTTTCTTTAAAGCTTCATGAGGGAGCTAATATTCCTCACTTCACTATTCCTGAGCCATACAAGGACAGTTCAGAGTACTTAAAATATTTAGCGTATGAGGGGCTTGCGAGGATTGGCAAAACAAATGAAATAAAGTATAGAGAAAGACTTGAGTATGAATTGGATGTTGCTCAAAAGCTTGGTTTTTCCGGGTATTTTTTAATTGCTTACGATATAGTTAAGTTTGCGAAAGATAATGGTATTGCTGTTGGACCGGGAAGAGGATCGGCTGCAAGTAGTCTTGTATTATATACACTTTCTATAACTGATATTGATCCTTTAAAGTATAATCTTATTTTCGAAAGATTTCTTAATCCAGCAAGGGTTTCATTGCCTGATGTAGATATTGATTTTGCTGAAGACAGAAGAGACGAGGTAATAGAATATCTTATAGATAAATACGGAAATAATAACGTGGCAAGAATTGTTACGTTTGGAAAGATGAAGGCAAGGGCAGTCTTAAAAGATGTAGCACGTGTAATGGATTTTTCTTTTCAGGAATCAAACAGAATAGCTAAATTAATCCCTATGAATTTTACTCTAAGTCAGGCAATTAGTGAGGTAAAAGAGCTAAAAGAACTTATTGAAAAGAATGAAAAGTTCTCAGAACTTATTGAAATAGCCTTAAGATTAGAAGGTTTGGCCCGTCATTCTTCTGTGCATGCTGCTGGTATAGTTATAACCCCAGGTGAATTAACAGATTATGTTCCTCTCTACAAGACAAAGGATGGCGAGGTTTTGACTCAGTATGAAATGCATTCAATAGAAGCCTTAAGGTTAATAAAGATGGATATTTTAGGACTGAGAACCCTTTCAGAAATAGATTACATAGTTAAAAGGGTAAAAGAGAAAAATCCGGATTTTAGAGAAGAAGGCATTGATTATTCAGATAAAAAAACATTCAATATCTTAAAGAAAGGGGATACTACAGGCATTTTTCAGTTAGAAAGCTCAGGTATGAGGGATATTTTAAGAGGAATAGCCCCTGAAAGAATTGAGGATATAATAGCTGTTATCTCTTTATTTCGTCCAGGACCTCTTGCTAACATAAACCTTAAAGAGCTTTTTGACATAAGACGAGGTAAAAAGAAACCAACATATATATATCCTCCTTTAGAAAAAATTTTAAATGAGACCTTTGGCTTGATTCTTTATCAAGAACAGGTAATGCAGATTGCAAGAGATATAGCGGGATTTACTATGTCAGAGGCGGATAATCTAAGAAAGGCGATGGGGAAAAAAAATCCAGAACTTATGGAAAAGATGAGAAAAGAATTCACGCAAAGAGCGGAGGCTCAGGGTTTGAGTAAAGCAAAGGCTGAAGAAATCTTTTCTTATATGGCTCCATTTGCAGGATACGGTTTTAACAAATCTCATGCTACAGGATATGCATACCTTTCATATTTGACTGCATACCTGAAAGCTAATTTCCCACAGGAATTTTATACAGGACTTCTTACCTATGAGGCAGGGAAAAATAAAGATGTTAAGGTTTATAAAATAATCAAGGATGCACGTAGTCACGGAATTGACATTTTGCCTCCGTCCATTAACAAAAGTCAAATAACATTTACTATGGAAGGAAAAAACATTAGATTCGGACTTTCTGCGATAAAGAATGTTGGTAAACAAGCGGCTCTTGATATAATAAAAGAAAGAGGGAAAGGAGAGTTTAAGTCTTTTTTAAATTTCGTAATAAGATTGTCAAAGTACAACCATCTTAATAGAAAAGCAGCTGAATATTTAGTTAAAGCAGGGGCATTTGATGAGATAGATAAGGATAGAAACGAGCTTTTATCCACCTTTGACAGTGTCTGGAAGAATAAAGGTAAGAAAGCAGGGGGTATTCAAAAGACCTTCTTCAAAATGGAAGAAGAGGTTGAAAAGCTTCATATATTGAAGAAGGAAATATCAGAATATGAAAAGGAATGTTTTGGTTTTTATCTTACAAGACACCCCTTAGAACCTTTATTGCCTATTATTAGAATTTTTTCTGTTACAGATATAGAGGATCTTTCAAAGACTTTAGAAAAAACAAAGGTAAGGTTTGCTGGAGTTATAACCTCTATTGAAAGAAAAAGAGATAAAAAAAATAGAATATATGTTCAGGTAACTGTCTCTGATGTCACAGGAGAAGCAAAATTGCTTGTTTTCAGTGACAGGTACAATAAGTACTATACTTACTTAGAAGAGGGAAGGATAATAATTGTAGAAGGTGAATATGATCCTGTTGACGAGGGAGGAAATATCCCAACAGTTATTGTAAATAAAATAGTTCCAAAAGAGAAGTTTACTAAAGGCATAAAAGGTATTAAATTGAATATCGAACTCGATAGGTTAGAACTTAAAGAATTAGAGCAATTAAGAGATTTAATGTTAATGTATAAAGGCGGAAAAATAGTAGAGGTCAATACAATTTTGGAAGGTAAAAGAATAAAAAGGTACATTTCAGGTTTGAATATTGATGTTACACCAGAGGTTATTGAAAAATTGAGTAAGAAACCTTTTATTAGAAATGTTGTTCCTATTTTTTAATCTTTAATGTGTTTTATTGAGTTTAAAGGGATTAAAGAAGAAAATCTAAGAATAGCGGTTAAAATAAACATTCCTTGCATAGGAATTAGACCGAAAGAAATTAAAGAAGGTAAAAGATTCATAATAAAAGGGGAAGAAAGGATAGAGATAATAGCAGCTATGCCTGTAATAAAAGAAAACATTCCAATATAAATTTCCTTTTTATCATCTTCTACATGGTTAAGCATAATATTCTGACTGACAATATTATATACTGTCCACATTATTCCTGAAGATATTGCTTCTAAGTACAGGATAAAGAAATTCCCTGGTTTTACAAGAATAAAGAATAGGGGATTTATTCCTGAAAGTATTAGAGCAAATTTCAATACTTTAAAGCTTCCTATTTTATTTATAACTGAACCGATTTTTTTTAAAAAAAACACGACTATTATTATTGAGATTGTTGAATATATCTGTATCTCAAATAAGCCCATTTTTGCATATTTTAACATGAAGGGTTGCCAGAAAGGAGAAGCTAATGTAGCGGAAAAAATCCAGTAAAAAAAGAATATAAGTAATTTACGAAACGTTCTATCTTTGAGAGGAAAAAAGATTGAAGACAGAGAGTTTATTTTTCTTCTTTTTTTCTTTATATCAGGTTGTTTTGACATATTAAAAATGCTGAATGCTCCAGCTATTATTGAAAAGGCAAAGACAAAAAGAAATGCAAAATTTTTATCAACTATAGGGGATATTTTTTCTAATGAAACGATAGGGTTTTTTTTACCGTAGAAAGCATCAAATAAAAATGAGAATATAAAACCAACACTAATAGAGGCTATGTTAATTGCTCTTATCCTCAAAGCAAGAAACATAGCTCTAAATCTTCTCGGTACGAAATCATGTACCCAGGAAAACCATCCAGTTGAAGAGAAAACATTTAATATAGAGATAGTTATGAACAAGAGCATAAAAACAGTTATTTTGGTGGAAGAGCTATTGGGGACATAAAGAAGTATGATTAAGAAAACAGGAAATAATCTTGATAGGGAGAAGCTTGTAAGAATAAATTTTTTTCTTTGCTTTTGTTTATTTAAATAAAACGCACCCGGAATCTGAATTAGTCTTGCGATGGGGTCTGCTGCAACCAGAAGAGCAAGAGAAAAATTCCCAGCACCGAGAAAGATAAGAAAAGCTGTTAAATAGGGAGAGCCAATTCCTCCTAAGGCATTGCTTATCTGTGTATAAAAGCCTTCTTTTATAGAATAGTGAATCCATTTTCTGTAGAGAGATTTTTCTATATTTTTCATGTGGGAGATTTTATATATTATTGTAGTCTTGTCAACAAAAATAAATGTTTTAGAAACTTTTTATTCTTGACTTTTTCTTTTTTTGCACTATAATTTTTAATATGGTCAGAGAGAAAATTTCGTGTTTTGAAAAAGGAAAGAATGTTTAGTATAAATAGGGTATATATAAAAACTTTAGCAGGATGCGGAAGATGCAGTTTTGAATTAGATAGACTGTTTATTACTCCTATAAAGATAAAGGGTCGTTTATTTATAAGAACAAAAAATATGAGAAATGCTGATATTCTTATAATAAATGGAATTATGACATCTTCTTTTAGAGAAGAAATATCTTCGCTATATGCATATATTCCTAAACCAATTACTGTTATAACGTTTGGCTCATGTAGCATAACAGGAGGGATTTACGGAAAATTGATAGGAGAATGGTTTGAGGAAGTAGATGCTTTTATTCCTGTAAACATTCGTGTTTTTGGGTGTCCTCCGATGCCTGAATCTCTAATTTATGAAATAGGAAAGATCAGTGAATAGCATACATTTTTCTCGAAAGACTCGGCAGGGTAAAAATTTAACAGTAGTTGTTCAAGAAAAGGGCAAGATACTATTAGAATACACTAATAAATTGCAGCAGCACAATATAAAAAAAAACAGGGATTTATTCTACGATAGAGTTTTTTATATGGATAATCCTCTCCCTATACGTGTTTATTTAAAAAATCATATTATTAAGGAAATAGATATTTTATTGAAAAACATGTATCCCGAAATTCCTTTTGGTGCTGATTGGAATGGGTTATTGCCATTTATTGATAGAATTTCAGCTTTTCAAAGTATTGCTTTTTCTGTAGCGTATGCAGAAGCTGTTGAGAAGTCAATGGGGTATACTCTGGACATTCAGACACGAAAATGGAGAATAATCCTATTAGAAATGGAAAGAATTCTTCACCATGCTGCATCTATCCAGAAGATTTTATTTGTTGAGGATAATAAAGATTTATCTATAAAATGGGATAAGGTGATAAGTGCCGTATCTTACATTTTTATGAAGCTTTTTGAAAATATTACAGGGAGAGGAAGTATAAGAATTGGCTATATTTGCTTTCGTTACAAAAGAGGGTATGTTTTTTTTAATGATACGGCGGCCGCCGAGATCT
>JALVRC010000014.1 GCA_027025255.1 Caldifarciminota bacterium | reverse complement strand
GTCGGTACCAGATATCTTGCACTCGCTCCCTACGATTTTAAGTTATATATAGTTGTTAACGAAGAATTTCCCAGTATGTATGAGGCGAACAGAGAGATGCATTTCAGGGTTGCAGATGTTATTATGAATAGAGTAGAAAAGTTTGAAAATAGCAGTGTAGTATTTTTTTCCACTTTACCTTCTTTTTATCTTTACTATTATGTTGAAAAGGGCTTGCTTAAACTTTTAAATCTGGATTATAAAGCACCTCATATATCTTTTCCCGTATATAAAAATGAGAAAGATATTTTAGGTCCGATAAGGAATGAGATAAAAAAAGGATATAAAAAAATATATGTAATGAGTGGCATTAAAGGAGATATTCATTTTATTATTTGTAAAGACTGCGGATATATACCAAGATGTAAAAAATGTAGTGCTGTTCTTGAATTGGATACAAATAAGAATATGTTAATCTGCAAGAGGTGTAAGTACGAACAAGAAGCATTTGATAGATGTCCTCGATGTGGAGGTGAAAGATTTGCATATCAAAGTATTGGAACAGAAGGTATAAGAACACTACTTAAGGGAGCATTTAAAGATATTTCTATATTCAGTGAAAAAAGTATTAAGGAATTTGAAAAAAAAGGTGGTATTCTTGTTGGGACAGAGGGGAGTTTGTTAGGAGATCTTAATAAAGTAGATAGTATTATAATCGTAGGATGGGATGCAAGACTTCAGGCAGATGATTTAGATAACAGATTTTATCTTTATCTTTTTGTACATCTTTCTTATATACTTGCCAGAAGTGTAAGTGTCCTTATGAAGAACAGAGATATGTTAGATATTTTAAGGAATACTTCTTATTTTAAATTCATAAAAGAAGAATTAGACTTGCGAAGGGAACTTTTGTTCCCCCCTTATTATAGAATGGCAACTGTAGAAACCAGGGAAGAGTTAAATTCAAATGAACATATATTTGTTTCGGATGCGGATACTAAGAACGGTAAGTATGTATATACTGTACGATTTTTAAAAAAGCTCTCTCCTACTTCTGTTTTTAAGGAAATAACGGGTAATTTAAAGCATATTAGGAAGGTAGAGTTAAAATTTTAGTTCTCTAAAATTTTATTTTAAGAGAAGTTTTGAGGGCTTTATCTTGCAAATCTATATGAAAGCCAAGTTTAAGCCTTTCTTTGTACTTGAAAAAATGTGCGTCAGTATACGCATCAGCCATACTGTAGAATATTAATCCTGTAAGAAAGAACAGGTATGAGTTTCGTTTCTCTATGTGAAGTTCTTTCAGACTGTCTTCAGGGATTGTTACCTCAGAAATCTTTGTATGTTCACTGTATGCCAGATATGCAAGAGTTCCCTCTCCGATAGATATAATACCAGCTTTTATGTACTGCTTGTTATAGACCTGTCCTCCACCTGGAATAAATAGAGAAAGGTACATTGCAGTAGCAGGATTGTGAGCAAAAATTATGAATAGCATACGTTTAATGCCTTTTTGTGAATCGTTATGTTGAATACTTTATTCTGTATAACATTTATTTCTCCATCTACATGGGCTTTTAATACTTTCTTAGCTTTTATTATTAATGTCCTGAACTGGAAATATTTGGTCTCAGGCATAGATAGGTGTTCTCCTGTAAAAGCTTTGGTAATTTTTGAAAGAAAATAGAACTTTCCTGTCTTTCTTACAAGGGATAAATCAAGTATGCCATCATCAAATTCTGCCTTAGGAGTCATTTTAAATATCCCTCCATGATATTTTCCATTTCCTACTGATATAGTCATAAATTCCCCTGATATTTTTTCTCCGTCAATAGTTAGTTCAACCAAAGAAGGGGAATATTGAAGCAATGTTCTTAAGACACCAATGAAGTAGCCTGCTCCTCCTTTTATAGGGGATGTTTGCATGTATGTTGATACGTTAGCATCGAAGCCAATACCAAGATTATTTATGAAGAATCTGTTATTGATTTTTCCTACGTCAATTTTTTTATACTTTATGTTGTTTGGATTGTAGGTAAAAAATTTTGCAAAGTCATTGCCTGACCCAGCAGGGAAAACCCCAAGACAGGCATTACTCCCTATTATTCCATTGGCAACCTCGTTTGCTGTGCCATCTCCTCCAAATGCGACAATGATTCTGTATCCCTGTTTAATGGCTTTTCTTGCTATTTCAATTGCATGGCCTTTATATTTTGTAAGTTTAAAGTTTGGTTTAAATGGCAGTTTCCTTTTCCATTTTAACCAGATACTTAATGATTTTTTTTTGTTGGAGTTGGTGCCGCTGTTGTCGTTTTGTGAGCCGTTAGAAAAACAAATTATATCGAAATATCCCGACCAAAATGCTCTCAGCGTAAGCTTGGGTTTCTGTTGTTGTTC
>JALVRC010000013.1 GCA_027025255.1 Caldifarciminota bacterium | reverse complement strand
CATACCGCGTAGTAAATATTTGCACCGGCGATATCGGCGTTGTGGCAGCTAAAAAATATGACCTAGAAGTGTGGATGCCAGGCCAAGGTAAATTTAGAGAAATGGTCTCTTGCAGCAACTGCACCGACTACCAGTCAGTACGGTTAAATATAAGATACACAGATAAAAGAGGACACCCAGCTAAAGGCTTCGTACATACCTTGAACTCAACCGCTATCGCTACAACACGCGCAATAACCGCAATCATGGAAAATAACCAAGACGAAGATGGCTGGATTACCATCCCAAAGGTACTCAGAAAATACCTTAACCTCTTTGACGCCGCACCAAAAGAATTTATACAGCCCAGAAAAAAAGAGGTAGTATAAAAATAAAAATTGAATTAACTAAACCTTTGTTGGATTTAGGTGAACAAGAAAAAGCCATTAAATTAATAAAAGAAATTCAAAAAGAAATAACAGAGAATCATCTTTTTGAATTCCAACATGAACTTTTCTTTCTTAAGGGTAGATTACAACACCTACTGGGAGATTTCCAGAAAGAATTTGAATACTACAAATTAACTTTAAGTTATGCAAGAAAAATATACGGGCTTAAACATTCAAAAATAGTTAATCTGTATACCCAACTTGCAGATGTTTCCTATAGACTAAACAACTTAGAAATGTCAGAGAAATATTATGTTGAAGCCATAAAATTACAGAAAGATCTTTCAGGAATGAATCATCCTAAAATAGCAGATATTTATAAATCGATTTCTGCAATTTTCTATGCAAGAGGGAATTATAGACGAATTGAAGAAGTCTTAAAAAAAGCTCTTGAAATTAAAAAGAATTTATTCGGAGACGATTTTCCAGAAATCGCCTCTATTTATTCCAATCTTGCAGTTACGTATCAAATAATAGGAAAATGGAAAGAGGCAAATTTTTATTTAAATAAATCTTTAGAAAAAAAACTACAAATATATGGGAACAATCATCCTCTTGTTGGTCAAGATTACCTTAATTTAGCGCATTTAAATATATATAGGGGAGAATTTGTTGATGCTGGGAATAATTTAGTAAAAGCAATCAAAATATTAAATAAGAATTTCCCTCATACTCATCCTAATGTATTATATGCAATGGATATTTTTGTTGAATATTTGACTCTTTCAGGAACTTTTGACAAATCATTAAAGCTTTTAAATAGAATAAATAATACCAAAAAAGGCATAATAAAGGAAGGGGATATTTTTTGGTTTCCTACCATGTTGTTTTTTGGCATTAACTACTTAGAATATAACGAAGTGGAGAAAACGGAACATTGGTTCAATAAAGCGTATAATATAATAAAGAATATGGGGGAAAGCATTCCTGAAAAAGATATAATTGATTTATATCAGGTTAAGCTGTTAATAACCCAAAAAAGGATTATTTTGGCTAAACAAAAAATACTAACCCTTATAGAGAATCTCAAGTCAAAGGGAGACAATGCCTCTTTGTATGAAGCATATAATACTTTTGCTGATATATGTATAAAACAAGAAGATTATGAGAATCTTAAAAGGATTATTCAAATCACAGACGAAAGAAATATATTTAACAAAATTGTTCTTCTTGATTTTCTTTCTAAAAAGGCTTATTTTTTCAGTTTATTTAATAAAGATAAAATAGTAGAACCTATAAAAATGATTAAAAATAATTTAAAAGATTTGCCAGAAATATATAAGGGAGACTTCTTTAAAACTCTGTTTGAAGTGTATAAAGAAAAAGAATATTTTTTAAAGGCTGAAAAAATTTATACTAAATATAATGCTATGAGACGTCTTAACAATCTTAAAGAAACAAAATTATAAAAAAGATACAATAGGAGTAAAATAAAATTTATTGACATACCGTGAAAGATGTGTATAATAATATTCTAAACTCATAACAAGGAGGTATTTAAAGAAATGGAATATATGTTTTTAATAGCTCCAATTGCTGCAGTTATTTCGCTTATATTTGTAGCAGCTATGGTAATTTATATTAATAGAAAAGATGACGGTGATGTTTCAATGAAAGAGATAGCCTTAGCTGTTAAAGAAGGAGCAAAGGCATATATAAAAAAACAGTATTCAATTGTAGCAATTTTTTTTGGTGTAGTTTTTATTATATTATTATCTCTTGTTTTCTTTAAACTTTTGCCTATTCCAGTTCCATTTGCTTTTTTAACAGGAGGTTTTTTTTCAGCTATGAGTGGTTTTATAGGTTTGATTGTAGCTACAAACTCGTCTTCAAAAACCGCCAATGCTGCAAAAACTTCTTTAAATGGAGCTTTAAGAATTGCCTTTTCTTCCGGAATGGTTATGGGACTTGTTGTGGTTGGATTAGCTTTGTTGGACTTATCAATCTGGTATGCTATTTTAAATAGCGTATACAGACATTTACCTATGGAAGAAAAACTTTCTATAATAACATCAACGATGTTGAATTTTGGTATGGGTGCAAGTTTTCAAGCCTTATTTGCAAGAGTAGGCGGAGGGATTTTTACTAAAGCAGCAGATGTTGGAGCTGATATAGTTGGTAAAGTTGAAGCTGGTATTCCTGAAGATGATCCAAGAAATCCTGCTGTTATAGCAGATAATGTAGGTGATAATGTAGGTGATGTTGCTGGAATGGGGGCTGATTTATATGAGTCTTACACTGATTCAATTGTAGCTACTATGGCTCTTGCAATGGCTGCTGGATTAAGTATTAAAGGAGTTATACTTCCACTTGCAATCGCAGGAGCAGGAGTTTTGGCATCAATTGTAGGTTATTTTTTTGTTAAATCAAAAGAAGGAGCTAATCAAAAAAATTTATTATGGGCTCTTAGAAGAGGAATATATGGAGCCAGTATTATAGTTTTAATTCTTACTTACTTTATCGTTCGTTTTCTTATACCTCAGCATATAACAATTTATTTCTCAGTCGTAATAGGACTTATTGCTGGAGTACTCATAGGATTCTTTACTGAATACTTTACAAGTGATACCTATAAACCTACAAAAATGGTTTCAAAATCGGCTCAGACTGGCCCAGCAACAGTTATTATAGAAGGTATAGCAACTGGTATGATATCAACAGCTCCAATAGTAATTACTATTGGGATTGCAATTATATTAAGCTTTTGGGTAGCTGGAGGTTTTTCAGATTTTGAGATTGGGTTATACGGTATAAGTGTTGCAGCAGTAGGTATGTTGTCTACTTTAGGAATTACTTTAGCTTCAGACGCATACGGTCCTGTCGCTGATAATGCTGGCGGAAATGCTCAAATGTCAAAACAAAAAGCAATTGTTAGAGAGAGAACTGATGCTTTAGATTCCTTAGGCAATACTACTGCAGCAACAGGTAAGGGGTTTGCTATTGGATCTGCAGCTTTAACAGCTTTAGCTCTATTGGTCGCGTATAAAAACGAAGCAATGATGAAATTTGTTTCAATTGATATGTCTTTAACAAATCCAAGATTAATTGTTGGAATATTTATTGGGGCTATGATGGTTTTATGGTTTAGTTCACTTATTATGAAGGCTATAGGTAGAGCAGCCAGTAAAATTGTCCAGGATGTAAGAATTCAATTTAAAGAATTTAAACTGTTGGACGGGAAAAATAAACCAGATTATGCAAGAACTGTCAAAATCTGTACAACCTCTGCTCAAAAAGAAATGATTTTACCAGCACTTTCTGCAATTTTAGGACCAATTGTTATTGGTATACTTTTAGGGGTTGATGGCGTTTTAGGATTGTTAGCAGGTGCAATAACAACTGGATTTGGTATGGCAATATTTATGTCAAATGCTGGTGGTAGTTGGGACAATGCAAAGAAATTTGTTGAAGCAGGAAATTTTGGAGGGAAAGGCTCAGATACACATAAAGCTGCTGTGGTAGGAGATACTGTTGGAGATCCCTTTAAAGATGCAGCTGGTCCATCATTAAATATATTAATTAAACTTATGTCAATGGTAAGTATCGTTTTCCTGGGTTTGACTGTAGCGCTTACCATATTCAAATAGTTTAAGGAGGAAGAATGAAAACTAAAAAACGTATTGATTTAATCAACAGAATTGTTGATAAATTATCTCCTAAATATACAAAAAAAGACATTAAAATTATTGTAAATGAAGTTTTTGACACTATAACTGAATATTTAGAAGAAGGTTATAGGTTAGAATTTAGAGGATTTGGTATATTTAATACTAAACCAAGAAAGGAAAAAACTGGGGTAAACCCCAGTACCAGAAAGACTATACATATTCCAGCAAGAATAGTCCCAGTATTTAAACCTGCAAAAAACCTAAAAGAAAAAGTAAACAAAAAAAGGAGTCAATAGATATGCCTTGCGGAAGAAAAAGAAAATTAAAGAAAGTTAAAAGACACAAATTTAAAAAAAGAAGAAAGCTACTAAGACATAAGAAGAAAAAGTAGTTTTTGGCGCCCGTAGCTCAGGTGGAAAGAGCACTGGCCTCCGGAGCCAGAAGTCGCAGGTTCAAATCCTGTCGGGCGCGGGCTAAATTATAGATAAATTTGTAATAAAAGGTTCAAATGAACTTGAAGGGGCTATTGAAATTTCAGGCTCAAAGAATGGTGCTTTACCTATAATAGCTGCCTCGTTACTTTTAGAAAAAAAAGTAGTATTACATAACATACCAAAACTAAGTGACATTACAACTATGCTCGAAATTTTCAGAGCATTAGGAGTTTTTTACAAATATGAAAATAATACATTAGAAATTTATCCTGATACAATAAAGAATTTTTCTGCACCATACGAAATTGTAAGAAAAATGAGGGCTTCTTACTATATACTTGGACCGCTTTTAGCAAAATATGGTAGATGCAAATTATCCTTACCTGGTGGATGTGTTATAGGAAGCAGACCTATTGATTTGCATATTAAAGGATTTAATCTTATGGGGGCAGACATAAAAATAGAACATGGTTTTATTGAAGCCCATACAAGAAAACTTAAAGGAACAGAAATTTACCTTGAAGGGCCAAAAGGCCCAAGCGTAGGAGCAACTATAAATGTATTAATGGCAGCAGTCTTAGCTGAAGGGACGACTATTATTGAAGGTGCTGCTCAAGAACCTGAGGTAGAAGTTATAATTGATTTTCTAAACACTGCAGGAGCTAAAATAAAAGGCAAACATTCATCTAAACTTATAATCGATGGAGTAAAAACACTTAAAGGAATTGAATTTAAGAATATTTATGACCGAATAGAAGCAGGGACAATGATTCTGGCTTTTGCAATAACGAATGGTAAAGGAAAACTTACAAATGTACCCTTAAAAGATCTAAGGTCTGTTTTTGAAATTTTCAAGAATGCAGGAATAAAAATTAACAAAATAGACGAAACTACAATTACTGTAGAGAAGGAAGCTAAAGGAAACCCTGTTCAGATATCAACTTCTCCATTTCCTGGATTCCCTACAGATTTACAAGCTCAATTTATGGCTTTTTTAACATTAGTTCCTGGTACAAGTGTTATAATAGAGAGAGTATTCGAAAACAGATTTATACAAGCAATGGAACTTATTAGAATGGGTGCTAATATCGTTTTAAATAAAGATACAGCAATTATCACAGGTGTAAATAAACTCTCAGGGACTCAGGTTATGGCAAGTGATTTAAGAGCTTCTGCAAGTTTAGTACTGGCTGCATTAGCAGCTGAAGGTAAAACAATTATTCATAGAATCTATCATCTTGACAGAGGGTATGAGAAAATAGAAAATAAATTAAAAAAGGTGGGAGCCTGGATAGAAAGAGTTTCCTGATAGGTAAATACGAAATTGGAGGTGGGCAAATACTGGTTCAAACTATGTCTAAAAAACCCACCTATTTAAAAGATGAAGTTGTCCGGGAAATAAATCAAGCAGAAAAATTTGGTGCCCATTTATTTAGAGTTGCTGTGCCTGATAAAAAAGCCTTAGAATCACTAAAATTCATAAAGAGGCATTCTTTACTTCCCATTATAGCTGATGTTCATTTTAATCCCTCTTTAGCATTAAAAGTGATTGAACAAGGGATTGACAAACTCCGAATTAACCCAGGCAACATAAACAGAAAACAGATGTATGAAATAATAAAATTAGCCAAAGAACGTTCTCTTCCCATAAGAATTGGTGTGAATAGTGGCTCACTTCCGGAAAAGATACAAAAAAAATATCTACATCCAAGCAGGAATGCTATTGTAGAAACTGTAGAAAATACTATCAAATTTTTTGAAGATAATAATTTTTTTAAAATTGTTATCAGCGCTAAAACATCTAACTGGAAAGATACTAAAAAAATAAATGAAATACTTTATAAAAAATTTCCCTATCCTTTACATATTGGTGTGACAGAAGCAGGGTTAATCGAGCAATCAGCTGTTTTCTCAACAGTTGCTCTTGTGCCTTTGTTAAAAAAAGGCATAGGAGATACTATTAGAATTTCCATAAGCGGACCAGTAGAACAAGAAGTAGAAGTAGCATATAACATTATACGAGCATCAGGGAAAAAAATTAACAGGATACGCTTTATTGCTTGTCCTGGATGTGGTAGAGCTGAAGTAAATATATGGGACCTTTCCAAAAAGCTTTATAGTAAAGTTGTAAACATAAAAAGAGATATTTCTATTGCTTGTATGGGATGCATTGTTAATGGTCCAGGAGAGGCAAAAGAATCAGACTATGGCATTGCAGGTGGAAAGGGAAAAGGTATAATTTTTAAAAAAGGAAAAAAGATAGCTGTGGTTAAAGAAAATAAACTTATTGATTATTTAATTAATATAATTGAGGAAGATGTATGAAAACTAAAAAAACTATTTACCTAATAAGACATGGAGAAACAGAAGGGAACATTGAAGGGCTGTTTAGAGGCAGATATGATTTTTCATTAAACGAAAATGGGAGAAAACAAGCTAATCTGTTAAAAGAAGCTCTTATAAATTCAGGAATAAAACAAATCTTTTTATCTCCTTTAAAAAGAGCCAAAGAAACAGCAACAATAATCAACCAGGGATTAAACGTCCCTTTATTTATTGAAGATGCTTTTAACAATATTGATCTTGGCGAATGGGAAGGAAAAAGTAAAAATGAAATTGCCCGAAAATATCCAACTGAATTTAAGATATGGAAAACAGAACCAGAGAAACTAAAATTTAAAGATTTTGAACTCCTGGAAAATGTGCAAAAACGTTCATTGAATAAGGTCCTTGAAATTGTAGAAAAAGGACCTGATACTTTAGCAATTGTAACACACAGAGCAGTCCTTAAACCCTTAATAGCCGGATTAATCGGAATTAAGAGTCCTTACTTCTGGAAAATATTTATATCACCTGCTTCATATAGTACTATTATTTATGAGCAAAATAATTTTTATCTTTATAATTTAAATGTT
>JALVRC010000012.1:5836-7395 GCA_027025255.1 Caldifarciminota bacterium | reverse complement strand
TATAGTTTCGTTTAAAGTGATAATTGACAGGTTGGAGATTCAATATGAATAGTGTTATATTTACTTAAAACAGTTAAATGATGTACAGAAGGAATATAGGAAACTTGTTTTGAAAAGGTTAGACCTTATAAAAAACATAAATATTATGTATATAAATATTGATGCGGGCATTTACTATTTGGATCCAGAAATATTGGAGAAATTATGAAGAGAATCATACTTGTATTTACATTTTTTTTGCTTAGTAGTTGTTTCCCTGATAAAGATGATAAGCTTATAGATAAAAGAATTAAATCAGTACCTGTTAGTGTGGTAAAAGAGGGAACAATATATAAAACAGTAATATATATGGGGTTTGTTCAGGGGAATGAACAGGTGGATATATATCCTTTTCAACCTGGACAGATAACGAAAATTTATAAAAAAGAAGGAAGTTATATAAGAAGAGGTGAGGTTTTTGCTGAGT
Organism: Caldifarciminota bacterium; assembly: GCA_027025255.1. Lineage (GTDB taxonomy): Bacteria > Hydrothermota > Tepidihabitantia > B3-TA06 > JALVRC01 > JALVRC01. The sequence continues at coordinate 6,929 of JALVRC010000012.1, read as the reverse complement.
TGAGACGGGATTTACCTGGAACTACATATAAACCTTTTAAGGTACGTTCCCCTATATCCGGGAGGATAGTTATAATATATGTTAGTAAAGGAATGGTTGTTAATACGAGTGTATCTTTAGCAACTGTTGTACACAAAGGGAATTTAAATGTAGTTGTACCTATTGGAGCAGAGTATTTAAAAGAGATAAGGATTGGTAGTCTTTCCTATATTTATGTTGATAAAGATAGTATAAAAGCCTATGTTACACATGTTTCCATGGGATTAAATGCACAAACAGGGCGTGGAAAGGTTGTAATAAAACCAGTGTCCAATGAGAAATTGATTCCTAACATGGCAGTAAAGGTTGCATTAACTATTAATAAACTTGATGGAGCTATTGTGATACCTTTAAGTGCTGTTTTTAAGGAGGGAGAGAATTTTTATGTATATTTGGTTAAGGAAGATAGAGTAAAGCTAAAAAGTATTCAGGTACTTTTAAAAAATGATAAATATGCAGCAGTTAAAGGTCTTATCAAGGGAGACACAATTGTTTCATCATGTATAAGGACACTTTTACCCGGGGAGAAGATAAAGATAATTAAATGATAAAATTTTCTGTTAAGCATCCTGTATCTATTAGTATGATTATAGGGGTAGTTTTGATGTTGGGGATTCTTTCTTTTTCGCGTATAGGTATAGATCTTTTACCAGACATAACATATCCTTCAATTGTAATTCTTACCAAATATCCTGGAATGAGTTCAAAAGAGATTGAAGCAATGGTTTCAAGGCATATAGAAAAGGCTCTCTCAACAATAGATGGTATAAAAGAAATAAAATCAGTTTCTTCTCAGGGAGTATCCTATGTAAGTGCTACTTTTGACTGGAATAAAAAAATAAACAGTGCGTTTGAAGAGGTAAAGGATAGGATTGACATGGTAGTTCCATATCTTCCTGAAGGGGTTTCCAGCCCTGTGCTTTTGAAATTCAGTACAAATATGGTTCCTGTAATTGCATATAAGGTTTCAGGCTCTGTTAGTAGAGATAGAATTACCTCCTATATAAAAAAGGAAGTTATACCTATTATTGAACAGGTTGATGGTGTTGGAAGA
>JALVRC010000012.1:0-5826 GCA_027025255.1 Caldifarciminota bacterium | reverse complement strand
TTGATCAAAAGCTTTATGTTGATCTAAAACTTCCGTCTCTTTTAAGATATAATGTATCAATAAAAGATGTTTATCTTTCTCTTATGGCAAACAATGTAAATATGGGTTTAGGAGACAAGGATATTGGTGCATATAGGTATTTTATTGATATGAAAGGCTCTTATCAAAATATTTTTGATTTGAATAATATACTTGTTGCTTATAATAAAGCCGGACCTGTCTTTCTGCATGATATTGCCAATGTTCATGTTGCAGCGGAAAAGAGTGAGGATTATTCTTCTTTAAATGGTAAAGAAGCTGTAGGTATAAATATAAGAAAGCGACCCGGGGTTAATACCTTAAAGCTTGTTGAACGAATTAAAAGAGTTATGGAGAGAATAGTTAAAACTAAACCTGATGGTTTTGATATTGTGGTTTCTTATGATCAATCTGAGCTAATAAAAAAGACTACAGAGAATACTACTAATAACGCACTTTTAGGAGCACTTCTTGCTGCTATTGTTATTCTTTTCTTCCTTCATAATTGGCGATCTACACTTATAGTATCCCTGGCAATGCCTTTGAGTATTGTTATGGCATATATTGTAGTTTATTTCTCAGGGTTTAGTCTTAATATTATGACTCTACTTGGAATTGGACTTGGAGTAGGAATGCTTGTTGATAGTGCGGTAGTGGTAACGGAAAATATTTTCAGACACATGGAAGAAGGAGAAGATAGTACAAATGCAAGTATTAATGGGACCAGGGAGATTGCTGCTCCAATTGCTTCAAGTGTTATTACCAATATTGTTGTTTTTTTACCTGTACTTTTTATGAAGGGAGTGATAGGAAGAATGACATTCCCTATGGCTGTGGCAATGTCTGCAGTACTTGTTTCATCTTTTTTTGTCGCTTTAACAATTATTCCTTCTGCTTCTGCTCAGTTCCTTAAGGGAGTAAAAAAGAACTATTTCTTAAAGCAATTCGGAGAGTTGTGGTTTCTCCCATTGAAACAGTGGTATAGACATAGTCTGAAATGGGCTCTAAACAACAGGAAGATTATTCTTTTGATAACGTTTCTGCTATTCATTTTCTCTATTTTAGGGCTTTTTATAATTAGAAGAGAGTTTATCCCTGATATGGATTCCGGGTTTGTGATTGTAACCATTAAATATCCAGAGGATTTACCGTTTGAGGATGCCCGTTCATTTAGCAAGTTTGTCGAAAAAATTGCACTTCAGGAAAAAGGGCAGAAAACTGTATCAATTCATTATGGTAAGACAAGTAAGGATATACTTTCCAGTATGTTTATTACAGGAGGACATATTAGAAACGAAGCAAGCCTGAATGTTCAGCTTCTACAAATGTCCAAACGAAGATTTACCTCTCGTGAGTTTGTTGATAGACTTATAAAAAAGATTCCCTCTGTCAAAGGCGTAAGTATATATAATTATAGTTTTTCTAAAAGTAGTGTACTCGGTAGCGGCGTTCATCCATTGGAAATAGAGATATTTGGTGATGATATTAACACACTTATAGATATTGCTAAAAGAATAAAGGATACAATAAGAACCATTGAGGGGATAGGAACTGTTGAAGTAAGCTCTGGGGCTCAAAAACCTGAGATTCAATTAAAGATAGATAGGGTGAAAGCCGCTTTTTACGGGCTCACTCCTTACGAAATAGAGGAACAGGTAGCTATTGCAGTTAAAGGTAGGGAATGTGGATTCTTTTATAAAGGGGAGAAAGACTATCCTATTGTTTTAGAATTACGAAAAGATTATAGAAAAACCCTTAACGATTTGCTATCTATTACAATAAGAAATAGAAACAATGAAATGATTAATCTTAACGATGTTGCCTATATAGCGTATGATTCAAGTGTAATTGAAATAGAAAGAAAGAACCAAACAAGAGTTGTATCAGTGTATTCTTCTAATGTAAAAGATCTTGGTAAAGTATGGGAAAAAGTAATAAATCGGACAGCCGGGCTGTCTCTTCCGGCTGGATATAGACTGAGTTATGGAGGCGAATGGAAAGAGATGCAAAATATGACAAAAGAACTGGGTTTTGCACTTATTGCCGCGATTATTCTCGTATACATGGTAATGGCTGCTATTTTTGAATCTTTTAAGGATCCATTTATAATTTTTATAACAATGCCTGTAGCTTTTATTGGTGTTATATTCCTTTTGCTTATTGCAAATATTACTCTTTCCATAATGTCTCTTGTTGGTTCTTTAATACTTGTAGGGGTTGTTGTTAATAGTGGTATTATAATGATAGATTATATTAAGCTTTTGAGAAGAAAGGGAGTGGATGCGTACGAGGCTTTAATAGAAGGAGCGGCAACGAGATTGAGACCAATATTGATAACAACTACAACAACAATTGTAGGTATGGTACCTATGGCTTTTATAATTAGTGAAGGTTATGAATTGAGGCAGCCTATGAGTATTGCTTTAATAGGTGGATTATTATCATCCACAATTATTTCATTGTATTTAATTCCTATTGTTTATGCTATTGTGAAAAATATAAAAATAAGAAAGGAGAGGAAGTGAAAAACAAAAATGATGTTATTAATTTACCAAATATTCTTTCTATAAGTAGAGTCGTGGCTTCTCCGGTCGTTTTCTTTTTGCTGGCTTATGGAAGGCATTATCTTTTTCTAATTCTTGGAATAGGACTTTTCTTCTTTATTGAATTTACTGATATTCTTGATGGCTGGATTGCCCGCAGAAGAAAAGAGGTAACGGAAGTTGGTAAGATAATTGATCCTATGGCGGATAAGATAGTTACATTCTCATATTTTTTTGCTATCCTTATATACGGATTTTATCCTTTCTGGATGTTGTATCTTATTTTTTTCAGAGAGCTTGCCATAACACTTTTAAGAATGGTTTATTCTAAAAAGGTAAAGACCTTACCTGCTTTATTCTCTGGAAAACTTAAACATAATGTTCAAGCCGCAGGTGCTTTTATTATTGCTATAGTAATGCTTTTAAAGATTCCTTCAATGGGCAAATGGATATTTTATACAATGCTTGTAATAACAATAATAACGCTTCTGTCTGGTATTGAGTATTTAATTTATATATTAAGGAGCCATGATGAATAGTAGAATGAAATTGATTTTATCTATAATTCTTGTAGCAATTGCATCAGGGGTTACATATTTTGCTCATGCATACGTAGAAACCTTCAGAGGTACACCAGTTAAGGATTTACTCCTTGACAGATTTCCTCCTGTTGATATGAATTTTATTGTAACCTATGGTTACTATGTGCTTATGATACTTCCTCTTATTGTTTTTGCAGTAAAGGACAGAAAAAAACTAACATATATACTATTTGCTTCAGCAATATTGATATTTTTAAGAACATTTTTTATTGTTCTTACACATATAGGGTACAGACCTGAGGCTATTCATGATAGATCGTGGATTTTTGAGACACTTTTCAGAACAAAACTTGTTGCCAGAAATGATTTATTTTTTTCAGGTCATGTTGCTTTTCCAATGATGTTTGGATTATTTTCTCAAATAAAATGGCTTAAATGGTTTGAAATTATAGGTGCTTTTGTAATGCTTATAGGAACATTGCTTATGCATGTTCATTATTCCATAGATGTTTTTGCAGGTCTTATTTTTGGGTACGCTGTTTATAAATTTTCAGAAAGTAATATAAAACCATGGGTTGAACAGGAATAAATATTAAATACTTTTTAGAGTATTAGACTACCTGCTTGTACCTCATCATCTTTGTATAGGACAGCGAATTGGCCTTTTGCTGGTGCAAAATAACCTTTCTCGCATTCCGCATGCCATTTTTTATTGGCATAGTTATATATTTTGCATAGATTAGCAGGTGATCTATACCTTATTTGAATGTTATAAATCCCTTCGTGTTTTAGAGGATGAAATTTATTTAAAACAAGAAAATCCAGCGTGTGTTTTTTTATATGTTCTCTATTCGCCAGATATACATGGTTATTTTTAATACTTTCAACGTAGAGTCTTTCAGAAAAAGGGATTTTAAAGCCTTTTCTCTGCCCAGGGGTAAAGTAGACTGCTTCTCGTAAAAAAACTTTATTGTTTACATGTATGTAAAATTCTCTTTTCTTTATGCCGCTATTGAGTAGAAATTCTTCTATAGAGTTTTTAATAAAACAGATGTCCTGGCTGGGTTTTGTTCCGATATAGCTAAATTTCTTGTTTACATTTAATTTTTGTTTTTCCCCCAATGGAAATAGACCATTTCTTAGTGTATCTTTACTTACAAGAGAGAGAAAATAACTTTGCTCATAAGATAAATCTTTTCCTCTAAATAGGTTGCCAGCTTTGTTGGTAATTACATAGTGTCCAGTTGAAAAGAAATTAAAATTATTCTTAAGCATAAATTCATTAAGTATTTTAATCTTTATATGTTTGTTACACCACATACACGGGTTAGGTGTGAATCCTATTCTGTAAAGATTCTTGAAGTAGTTTATAACTTTTTTTTGGAAAATTTCTCTTATATCATATATGATTAAGGGTATGTTTAATTTCTTCAAAACATTTTCTGCAGCTGGTTTGATAATGTTATAGTCGTTCATCTTTAAATGAATTGCGACTACATCAAAACTTTTTTTTAGAAGGATTGCACTGTAGATTGAGTCAACACCACCACTAAAACCCAGCAACACAGTTTTCATATAATAAAAACAAGGAGGTGCGACGGGACTTGAACCCGCGACAACCTGAGCCACAGTCAGGAGCTCTACCAACTGAGCTACGCACCTCAAACAATTATATTATATACATAATTTAAGAAATGTCAACAATTAAAAGAGCTTTTATAAATAGAGGTGAGTATAGACCGTGTAAGTATATAATACTGTTGTTTTTAAGTATATTAATAGTGAAAAACGTGATTAGGTTTACTATACTTTTCCTAACTAATTGCCTATTGCTTAATCTACTGCTGTTATCTTATATTTGTTTATTCGTACTATGAGTTTTATAAATGAGCAATAAAAATACTTGACATAACCCAGAAATTATATATAATATCTTAAAGGAGGTAGATATGAGGAAAGGTTTATACGTTTTGGCCTTATTTGTTCTGGTTATTTTTTGTGGAAAGAACGAAAAGAATGGAAGTAATGAAATAAAAGCGGCAAAAATTATACAGGTCAATGTAAAGAATAAAGGTGTTTTTGAAGTTACTTTATACAGTGATTCTGTGAAGCTTGCTAATAAGGTTTTTTCAAAGCTTATTAACGAAGGTTATTATAACAATAAAAAAATCTATGCAGTAGGAAAGGGAATGATTGTAGTAAAAGATACAGCAGAGAAAAGAATATTTTCATTGGCAAGAAGTGAGACAAGATTTGGTTTTAAAAACGATTCTTTAACTGTTGCTTTAAATTCTCGTGGTCCTTTGACTGTTTCTCCTGAACTATGGATTCTTGTAAAGCCACATCACGAATTTGATGGCATTAATACAGTTATTGGAAAGGTTTCTAAGGGAGCAGAAGTCCTGTATAAAATTAAACAGGGGGATGAAATAACAATTTCTATTATTGAGTGAATGTAGAAGAGTTTATTAAATCTATTAATTACGATAGAATTCATGGTGCAAGGGAACTTTTATTAAAAATTGCGAATTTTTTAAAAGAAAGTTTATTAGAAATAGAAAAGGATAGTATTGAGAGGATAATCAATGCTATCCCCCAATCTATGGGGATTAATGTTTTTTTGAAAAGAATCATTAATAATCTTTCTATAAAAGAAGCAGCGGATTTTATTGTTAACTATATTAAAGAAGCTGATTTTGAAATACTTAGTAAGTCTCAAGCAC
>JALVRC010000011.1:4950-7403 GCA_027025255.1 Caldifarciminota bacterium | reverse complement strand
CTCCCTTAATACCCAGATTATGAAGGTCTTTTTGAAAACTTAAATATTTATTAATTACATCCAAATTCAAGCTTAAATCTTTATTAGAATGTTCATTTTCTTCCTTATAAATACGCAAAACAACTGAACCTCTTCTAATCTTCCTTTTTAAAAAGTCTCTAATCCTTATCTCAAATTCCCTTAATTCCTCTGGTAAATAAAGATTAATATCAAGATATCTATGATTTAAGGAAGACATAAAAACAACATATTTTAACTCTTCATTAATACTTAAAACTGCCCTCCCGCTTCCTGTCATGCTATTCATTTTCATCTCCCAGGATAAACGTAACAGGACCGTCATTTATCAATCCTACCTGCATATATTCACCAAAAATCCCTTCTTGAACATTATCAACATATTTTTTTAATTGTTCTACAAATAACCTATAAAGCCTGAAGGCGGCTTTCGGTTCTAAAGCCTTCTCAAAAGAGGGACGAAGTCCTTTTTTTAAATTCCCGTATAAGGTAAACTGAGAAATAACAAGAGCATCTCCTTTTATGTCATTTAACGAAAGATTCATCTTTCCTTTTAAATCTTCAAATATTCTCAATTTTGCAATTCTTTCTGCATAAGAATTAACATCATCTTCTTTATCCAGCTTTCCCAAACCAACCAATAAAAGGACACCATGACCAATTTCTCCTACTCTTTCTCCTTTCACATCTACCCAGGCTTTCTTTACTCTTTGAAGTACTATTTTCATTTGAGAAGCTTGAAGAATGTCTTTGCGAACTTATACGCGTATTGAGGACCAGAAGCAGTAACAATATTATCACTCACTACAACAGAAGTATCAATATAAAAAACCCTGTATTCTTTTAATATATAAGACACAGAAGGAAAAACAGTAGCTCTTTTATTTTTCAGGATTCCTGCTTTTGCAAGCAAAACAGGTGACAGACAAAGAGCACCTATTGGAATGTCTCGCTTATAAAACTCTTTTACTAAATTAATTAGCACAGTATCTTCCCAGAGAACAGTAGCACCTGAGCCCCCTGGAATTATAAGACCATTAAGACTATCAACAACTAAATCCTTAATAAACATTTGAGGCTTTACTTCCATTCCAAGCATACCTTTTGCAATAGTTGTATCACTACTTGCAATTACAACATTAATACCGTGCTTTAATAGATAATTATAAGGAACACTAAATTCCTCATCTCTGAAATTATTATGGGCTATAACAATAGCAACTGTTTTAGAACCTCCTTTAGCACATGAAAATAATACAGCACTTAATAAAAAAATAAATGTAGCGCCTCTTTTAAACATCTATAACAACATCAACTTTATAGAAATTTTTTGTTTCATAAAACTGGTATCCATGATAAGTTGGGCTCTTTAACTCTGTTATAATCAAATCAGAAAAAGGCTCAAGATTATAATAGGTATAAGCTATCTTAGTTTTCTCTGATAGCTTATCTACAGCTAAAATCTTGTGTGGCATTTCTTTTTTAAAATAAATCAAAAAAATTACCTCCCTTAAAAAATCCAGAAAAATCTCTTCGCTTTTACTCCCTTTTAATAGTATTTTGGTCCTTTTAAAGTTTTCACAAAAAGGCACTTTTTCAAAAATTGTGTCTTTGATCGCCTCAAGAAGTGTCTCAAATAAATCTGACATTCCATTTGCCTCTATATGAAACCCTATATCCGAAGTATGTGACAACCTATACCATTCCCCCATCATTTCAAAGGAGTAGGAAACTTAACTTTTTTTGTTGCCAAATCCACTATAGCATATCTTCCATTCATAAGTGCACCAGGATTAACAACAAGTGTTTTATTAACAACACTTTCTCCCACAGAATGATATGCATGTCCACAGAATAGAAATTCAGGACTATAAAGCCTTATTATATCATCAACTACCTTACTGCCAATATGCTTTCCTTTATCTACATCTAATGAACCTATAGGAGGAATATGAGTAAGAATAATTGAACTTTCCTTTACCTCTAAAGCAGAAAAGGCCTTTAGAACTTCATTCCCTTTAGAAATTAACATAAATTTATCTTCATTAATTTTACCTATATTTCCTCCGAAACCATAAAAGTCAATACCCTTTACCAGAACATGTTTTCTGTGAAGATTAATAACATTTTCAAACTCCTGGGTCGCCTTATTAAATCTCTCAATAGGTGCATCTAAATCACCTGGAATTACTAAAACAGGTACATTAAAACTGGCAAGATTAAAAAAGAAACTTCTGTATAACAACTCATCCTCTATAGCCTCATCACCACTAAGAACACTCTCATCCGGTTTTGTTTTTAATTTTATAGATTTCTCCCATTCCTCTTTTCTAACCTCAGCCTTTACAACATTCCCTACAAATACAATTATATCAACCTCGTATTCTTCAAATACTTCTTCAAGCGTGGGAAGTATTTCATCACTTCCATAATAA
>JALVRC010000011.1:0-4940 GCA_027025255.1 Caldifarciminota bacterium | reverse complement strand
TTATCAATTTTTTGGTAAAAGTCAATAAAAAAATTACTATCTAAATTGATATTGTTTTAATTAAACCCTGCTCCTTAATTAAAAAGAAAAATCTAATGCTGCATTTACATGAATATCTAAAGTATCCAGAACACTCACCTCCACCATATCCTGTGTCAGTATCAAAGGCAGCTCTGTACAGCCTAAGATAACTCCGTCTATTCCTTTTTCTTTAATTAACCTATTAACTATCGCAACCAATCTTTTTCTTGTTGTTTCTTTAATCACATTTTGAATAAGTTCCTCGTATATAATCCTATCTATAAAGCAAGAATCCTCTTTACCAGGAACAATAGTTAAAATACCTCTTTTTTTAAGTTCATTTTTATAAAAACTACCCTTCATAGTTAACATGGTTCCCAAGAGTAATAATCTTTTTAAACCGTGCTTTTGAGCCTCACTTACAACACTTTTAACAATACTCAAAACAGGAAAATCCACACTGGATTGTATTTCATTATAGTACATATGAGGTGTGTTAGATGCAATAACCGCAAAATGAGCTCCCGCAGTCTTTAATAATCTTATTCCCCTTACGAGTTCATCAATATACGGCCTTTTATTCTCTTCTGCCTGAAGTTTTCTTATTTTACCAAAACTCAGGCTAACAATAACTATCTCAGGAAAATGATAATCTTTTTTTATCTCAATGTATCTTTTTATAAGTTTTTCATAAAACTTCATTGTTGATGCAGGCCCCATCCCACCAAGAATACCAATGGTTTTATAACGGTTTCTCATACTTTCACTTATGTTTTATTGCCTTTAAAAGCCTTATATAACCTCTATAAAAGAGCTTAGAACTCACTTCAGTAAACCCATGTTCTTTTAAAAAAGCACTAAAATCCCTTTTTAAAAAATCAAAAGCATAAGAACATTCAGCTCTTTTAAAAACAAACCTTAGAGGAGGAAACATTCTTTCCAGCTCAAATTCACTGTAATCCAGAATAAAAAGTTCTCCTCCATTTTTTAACTGCTGCCAGGCATTTTTAACTATAATCTCTCTAACATTATGAGGAAACCCATGTATCACAAAAGAGATAAAGACCTTGTCAAAAAGCTTATCTACAGGCTGTAGGACATCAATCCTCTTTTTTTCTAATCTAACGTTAGCTGCATGTCTGCACTTTTTCTTAAAGCCTTCAATCATTTCTTTACCTATTTCCCAGCCAACAATCTCACCTTTTTTAGAAAGGAAATGTCTCATTATACACGCATTCCGACCAGTACCTGCACCCATATCAAGTATCCTGTCAAATGGCTTGATATTCATACTCCTTATAGCATGCTTTATGAAAAATGGATATGTGCCAAATGTCAAAATATCAAGACCTTTATCATACAACTTTGCTTCAAGCCCCCTGACTTCTACCTTAGAATCAGGATAGTATAAATTATTCTCCATGCAAAACTATATACGTTTTCTTATCAAAGTCAAGAAAAAATATTTTTATAAACTATATCATCTGACAATTACAAGTTTCTTTACTACCTCCTTGTTGTTGTTTTTATACTTTACAAAGTATACGCCCACACCTAACTTAATTGTTTTATCTTCTCCTTTGTATACAATTCTTCCATTAACATCACAAACCTCTATTCTTCCATAACTATTGATGAATTTAGACCTTAAAACATCTCCTGATTCGATTTTCTCCTTCTCTATCAGATCCTGTAGCTTTTTACTTATATATATGCCTGGAGGATTGGATGCCGTTAGAAGCACTCTTTCGTCATTCAATGCCTTTATCATCCTTATCTCTTTATGGGCCTGGAAGGAGCTATCAATTGTATAGGTAAAACCACAATCCTCTGAGTAGTAAACAAATGCATCATTATAATACTTTGCCCAGATGAGAAGCTTGTCTGTGGTATATAACTGTGCCCAGCGTAGATTATACCCATCTGCTTCAAATATTTCATTCCATTCATCTTTCTCCTCATCATAATACCATAAACGACTTTCTCTATTACCTTTTACACCTGATGCAAGATAACCCGAATCTGTCTTTATCATGTTATAAAAGCCCGGAAGACCAGGAATGTTCCCAAGCCTACTTCTCTTTATTAAATCCCCTGTCCTGCCAAGTGTATCCTCATATAAAAAGGAGTTATACCCTCCTCTGTCAGCTGTCCAGATAACCCCTTCTTCCTTTTCTAATATAAATGCCAGCTCTCCGCTTTCCCCTGTATTAGTCTTTTTCCATAAATCCCAGCTCAGTCCGTTATCATCTGAATAGTATATTGCACCATATCTATCTGAAAGCGAAAATACCCTGCCTCCGACAAGGTACAGTTTCCCATCAGAAAGTCTCTTGATATCAAAAATCCTTGTCAGGCTACCACTTGAAATCAAAACACTGTGCCATACCTTGCCTGTGTCATCTGAATAGTACACGTATGTATTTGTCCTGGGATCACTAAAAACATATACAACAAGGGCAAACACTCTATGAGACTGTTCATCATAGTAAAGCCTTGTAATCATGTTCTCCTTATCAAAGCTATATGAGGTGTCTGGATTATGCCATACACCTTCAAGCGTATCAAGATAAATAATCCCTGAGTAATGGGTATTAGCTACCTTTTTTTCTACACCTGCTATTATAACATTACCAACAAAAACAGCATCCTTTACCCTATCCAATGTATCAGGAAGAGAAGGCATGCTGTCCCATTCTATTGACAAGAAAAATACAAATAACATTCTTCCTCCTTTTTTATTCTTCTTCTATTTCACCAAGCTCTTTTTCCACAACTTTTATTATGTAGCCAAATGGCTTTTTGGCATTCACATTTATCCTGCTCCCCTTTAGCTTACCTGTCAGGGGAGAGTAAAAGAGCAATGTCTCATAAGAAGGTGCTTTCTTACATACCTTTGTAATACCTATAACACTATCTATCTCATCTGTCCCTTTATGCTTATCCATTGTGGCAAGATAGAATGCCAGGCCCTCTTTTGAAGGTGCTACCTCAAGCACATAGTAGTCTATGTCAATACCCCGCTTTCTATACAACTTTATCATAGTATCAGCCGCCCTGTTTACTGAATATGCCAAACATGATTGTGGATATGTAAAATACACAAATGCATACTTCTTTGGAAGTATATCTGCGAGTGTTTTCTCAGTTCCATCTATTGTCTGGATCTTAAAATCCTCTATGGGTATTGTTAGCTTTTTCTCCGGCAATAATGAAGATATTATTGAAAACCTGTCTGGTTTTATAACCTTATCTTTTGAGAGCTTTTGAGTGTTCACCTCTTCTTTTACTACATAAAGCCCAATTGTTTTAACATCACCCTTTTTTCCTATCTCTCTACCTAAAGACATATATATGTATCTGTCATCTGCTCCTAAAACATAATGCTTTACAAGACATGAACCTATGTATTTCTTATCAAAATATGAATAGAAATCAAGCTCAAGCTCATCCCAGCCGTGTTTCCTTACAACAAAGAACGTATCCTTACCATAAAAGAATATACTACCAGTGTAGGAAAAACTTGATTTCCACTTCTTTAAATCTCTTGCTTCCACATCATTCAAAAGAGGGGAGTTTAGGATAGAAACATAATCTTCGGGTGTATCCTTTATAACATAGGAAAGTGAGCCATCAGGATTATATATATAGATGTAAGGAAGCCCTCCATACCAGCCCATGATTTTATTATCAGGCGTATTTATATGCGTAAAATATCCGTCTGTGCCTATGTGAAGGTTTTCGTGTTCTTTAATAAGTTTTAACAATGAACTATCCATAGGTTGAAAGACTGTTAAAACTTTGCTTGTATTCAGGTTATATATTATTCCACCAAATACACTATCACCTTTGTTGACAACCCCGGATACAACAAGTAAACTGTCATCTATTAGAGAACCACCATAAAACAAGATGCCCCACGAATCGATATATTTAGTCATCATAAGGTTTCCATGCTTATCGTAGATATGCATAACACCTTTACTGTCTATTGCAAGTATTCTATTCTCATCTATCTTTTTAATAACCTTAATCCAATCAAGGAATCCTTCCTTACTGAATGTAGAGCTCTTTATAATCTTATGAAGGCTAAGATGCTTATCGTAGAAACCAATCTCTGATATATAGTCTCCTGATACATATTCTTCTAAAAAGCGTACAATCTCACCTGTTTTGAAAATATTGAAAAGTCCTGCAGAAGCTGATATATAGTTATTTGTCTTTTTGGGGTTTTTATACCTGGGTTGGGCAAAGAGTCTTATTGTTCCAACCTGCTCTAATTCAATGGAAAAGCCTATCTTAAATAAAACCACTGCAACTAATAAAAGCTTTCTCATGCCTCCTCCTTATAAAAAAAGGCGTGGTTAGAACCACGCCTTTTAAAATGTTTATTCATCAGAGCCATTTTGATAGTTTTGCTCCATCTCAAGTATCCATGATTTCTCCAATGCTACCCTATATTCACCTGGTTGTGAAATATCATACTGACCATCTGGTGTTAAAGAAGCAGAAAAATACATATACGTATCATCTTCATCTATATAGGAAGGAAGCTGTCTGAAAGAGTCAAACCACGGTAATTTGATATCGATAATAATTCCAATCCAGCATTTACATGTATTTTCAGAACTATAACAGGCACAGCGGGTCTCTTCCTCTTCCCCGTCTTTTTTAATAGTCTCTAACCGCCCTTTTATAGTAAATCCAATTGAAAATTCAGGGTATACAGGTGTTAACACACCACTCAACAAAATAATTCCTAAAATTGTTGTTAATAATTTTTTCATTTTGAACTCCTTTATTTAAGTATTTAAGTTTAATTTAACATCTCTTACTTATCTTTAAGTTTATTTTAAATTCAAAAGTTTTTTTGTATATAAATATTTTCCTGCCCGTGGTTACCATGGGCAGGCTTATGG
>JALVRC010000010.1:10811-20672 GCA_027025255.1 Caldifarciminota bacterium | reverse complement strand
CATATAAAATTATAAAGAGAAAAAAGGAAATGTCAAGTATGGGAAAAAGAGTAAAAAATCCTTTTTAAAGAGAGAGGCTGCTCAATTCCTTTTTGTGGAATCTATATAATTTAGAACAAATATTTAATAAAAATCAATTGTTTGAAAGCCTTAGAATTCATTAAATAAAACTAAAAAACCACTAAAATATTACTTGACATTTAAAGAAAAGTGTTTATAATATGTTTATTATTTGATTAAGATTGTTATTAATTTAGAAAATATTTGGTTGTGGCGGCATGGCCAAGTGGTAAGGCAGCGGTCTGCAAAATCGCAATGCCCCGGTTCGAATCCGGGTGCCGCCTTTTAAGGATAAAAATGGGAGCATTACCTAAAAGAAGAATATCAAAGACCAGAGGGAGAAAGAGGCGTACATCGTATAAGGTTGAAGAAGCGGGGTTGAGTCTGTGTCCTCATTGTCATAAACCAAAGCATCCTCATCGTGTGTGTCCTCATTGCGGCTATTACGGTGATAAAGAGGTTATTTTTATAGAGAAAGAAGTAGAGTAGACCTGTGAAGATATATCTTGATGCTATGGGTAGCGATGGGGGGCCTGAGGTTGAGATAGAAGCATCTAAAGAAGCTTTAAAAGAAGATAAGGATTTAGTAATTGTTTTAGGAGGAGAAGAAGCAGCAGTTTCACCTTTACTGAGAAAATTTCCTTCTAAGTTAAAGGATAGACTCGTGGTTAAATACACTGCTACCAGTGTTGGACATCATGAGAAGCCTACAAAAGCCATAAAAAAGAAAGATTCATCCATACATGTCGGGCTTGAACTTCTTAAAAATAACGAAGTAGACGCTTTTGTAAGTGCAGGGAATACTGGTGCAGTATTTGCAGATGCACTTTTGACAGTAGGAAGAATTAAAAATATTGAGCGACCTGCAATTGCATCTATTATTCCTACAAAGGATAAAGAGGTGCTGTTGCTTGATGTTGGTGCTAATGTTGATGCTAAGCCTTTTCATCTTGTCAGGTTCGGATGGATGGGGAAAATCTTTATGGAGCGTGTGTATGAAAGGGAAAATCCTATAGTTAAGCTTTTAAACGTCGGAGAAGAGCCTGAAAAAGGAAGCAAGCTTATTAAGCTTACATATGAGGAATTTGAAAAGGAACGCAGTAATGGTTTGAATTTTGGTGGCAATATAGAAGGGAATGAAATTCTATCCGGGAAAGCGGATGTTGTTGTATGTGATGGATTTGTAGGGAATATTCTTCTTAAGTTTGGAGAAGGCTTTGCTGAGATGATATTCAGGCTTTTTTATGAGGTATTAAAAGAAGACAAACGATATAAAATGAGAAAATGGATTAGTAAACCTGTTTTAAAACAATTATATCAGAAACTTAATTACGAAGAGGTTGGAGGGGCGGTTCTCTTGGGAGTTAATGGTACTGTTGTTATAAGCCATGGAAGATCGTCTCCTAAGGCAATTAAAAATGCCATTAAAATGGCAGTAAATAATGTAAGTAGAGGAGTGTGTGAAAAGATTAATAGCTCTTTTTTTGGTTAGTTTTTTTATATCGTGTCAATCGGATTTTGATGCACAACACTGGATTGACAGGAATTTTGAAACACCTGATAATATTTTCCTGGATGAAATAAGAAGTGTAAAGTTTCTTCATTATTTACCAAAAGGTAAAGCAGTAAGGCTATTTATTGGGAAGGATAGTATTTATGAGGCAAGGATTCTTTTTTATTACAATGGTATTTATGATTCTTTAATAACTCAGGATAGCATATTTTTTGAGTTTTTTTTAGATACTGCTGCTGTTAACAGTGGAGTTAAATTTAATATCTATTCAGTAGTGTCTGATTGGGATGAGGAGGGAGTCAATTGGTACACCTCAGGTCAATATACAAGGTGGTATACACCTGGTGGGGATATCGGGAAACTTTTGTATACAGTTGAAGAGGTGGGAGATTCAATAAGAATAAGACTGGATAGCACTTTACTTAAGGCTATTACCAATAAGGGTATCATTCTTCTTGCGAAAAATGATGGATGGAATACTATCTGGGCCAGGTCAGGGAGTAGACCGCCTCAAATACAAATATATAAATCAAATAAATTAAATGAAGAGATAATTTCTAAGGATGTATCCATATCAGTACTTCTTGATAGCACTTTTGATAGTAAATTTATTGAAACCGGTTTAAATACTGCTTTATATTGTTCTTTTAACGATACTTTAGAAAAGGGTAGTGATGTAGTCGCAGGATTTCTTAATATACGTATGTCGACAATATCTTCTTTAACTGATTCAATTGGCTTTAGTGTTTATTGCGTGAGGGACACTACAAATTTTTTCTATCCTCAGGCTTATAAACAGTATGCGTCTTTAATGGTTTTTAGTAAGGATTCTATAGCTACATTGGACATCAAGTCTCTTTTGCAATTTTGGTCTGATAACCCGGATTCTCTTCTGGGGTTTGTTATATCAGGTTTCCCGCCAGCTTCTTCACTTTTCTTATCGCTTATTGACAGTATATGGATTGACTATACATATATATCACCTCCTGAGGGAAGAAAATGGTAATTTTATTCTTTAGTGCATTAAATTCCTATGGCTTTGGAGATGTTATTTATAAAAGGTCTTTAGGGTATAGTGATAGTATGCAGTTGCTTACTGAATTATCCGTAAACTATGTATATCCTCTTGATATAAGATTTATTCCTGGTGTTTTTGGCTTT
The DNA here is from genome assembly GCA_027025255.1 of Caldifarciminota bacterium. Lineage (GTDB taxonomy): Bacteria > Hydrothermota > Tepidihabitantia > B3-TA06 > JALVRC01 > JALVRC01. The sequence continues at coordinate 17,938 of JALVRC010000010.1, read as the reverse complement.
GGATTTCCTGTTTATAAGGGTTTTATAAGTAGTGGTTTTCTTAAAAGAAACCTGTATGATCTTAATGATTTTATAAATGGTGATACAATTGAAATAAGTAATTATAAGTACTATGAAAGGTTTTATGCATCAGGGGGGAGTGATTTGTATACATTTTTCCTTTCATTTTTGTATAAAGGGTTTGAGCTTTATACAGGTATTGGGCTTGTATGTACATCTGTGAAAGAAACATGGACAAGGATTGTTGAATTAAATGAGGACTATTTTAGAAGTGAGGATACTATTGCATCAGGGATGAATAATATTGCTGTGGATATGTCTTTTATGTATTCTTTTACAAAGGATGTTAAATTATATTCAGGTGTAATGTTTTATACAGAAGGTAAAATGAATACATATATATTAGCTCATTATGATACAGTCTCCCATGTGATTGATACAGTTGCTCTTCCTACAAGATTAAGATTGGGATTAGATGTATACAATTTTTCTTTTATGTTTGGTAGTCTTTTTAAAAATGACCTAAAAAGCAATTTCTTTTTAAACATGAAAATGAATACGATAGAATCGTTGATTTTAGATATAGATTTTGAAAAGGGATACTGGAATAAAGAGAAGAATATATATATATATGGCTGTGGTTTAACTAAAATGTTTTCTGTTGAAGGGAGTAGAATTGGCCTTGGTTTTAAATATAGGGTTTATCCGGATAAACAGGTTTTCGGTATAAATGTGTCTTTAAATTATAGTGAGGTATGGCAAAGGAGAAAAAATCTCTGGGGAAGTTATTGATTTTTGCATTTTTTTTCCCTTGACATTTACTCAAAACTGTATAAAATTGTATGTGAGTATTTGCCGAGGTAGCTCAGTGGTAGAGCACGGGACTGAAAATCCCGGTGTCCGGAGTTCGACCCTCCGCCTCGGCATTGTAAAAGGTTTTTTAAACATTTTATGACTAAAAGGAGGAAAGTATGAAAAAGTGGCTTGTCGGAATATTCCTCATATTCATCAGTGCACGAGCCGTGGAATTTCGTTTTAGTACAATAGACAATCAAACAGTAGGGAAAAAATTCCACATAAAGATTGAAGCTGTTGAGGGTGGATCTGTAATTTCAGATTATAATAAAACAGCTCAATTGACAACAAACAAAGAACAGGGTGTATATAGGTATATTTTGCCTGAAGAGATTCAATTTAATGCTGGGGTATACGAAGGTAATGTTGAGATTACGCTGGCGGTTTCAGGTATTTCTATAAAGTGTTTTAATTCTGATGCAACAGGAGAATCTAATTCTTTTGATGTAGCGGCAGGTGATTTTGCAAACATACTTCTACTCTTGGAAGGTGAAACTCCTTTACCTGGAACGGACAAAGCAAAAGAAGGTAATGCAGAGATAACGGCTGGTGATACAATAAATGCAGTTATTCTTCTTACTGATAAATATTATAATAAGGTAAGTTCTGAGAGTGCAAGTGTCGCTCTTTCTTCTACTGACCCATTTTTTATAGGTGTTGATACAGTTGATGTTCATGATAGCACATCTGTAAAGATTTCGTTAAGAACTGTTAAGGAAGGTAGTGTAAGTTCCAACTGGTCTGTAAATGCAAAATATGAGAGTATGGAAAGTTCATCAGGGGTAAAAGTAAATGTAGGAAGTTTTACAAATCTTATTTTACTTTTACCAGGAGAAAGTTTACTTCCCGGTGATACTTCTTCATTTAGTTCTCTTTCTTCACCGGGTAAAGATGGCCCAGCTGAGATTACTTATCAACAGGGTGTACCATGTACGCTTTACGTGTATGCTACTGATAAATGTTGGAACTGGAAAAAGGGTGAAACTGGAAATATAACAATTACTGATCAGTTAAATAGACCAATGGAGATAGTTGAATCTCCAGTATTAGATGATGGTTCCGCACGTAGCATAATAAAATTTAGTGATGCGCAGGATTATAATATTCAGCCTGAGATGATGGGCAAGGTTTCGTATAGGAGTAAAATAAAGGTACTTCCGGGAGTTAACTCTATTACACTTAAGGCGAAGTTTGATCCGATTCAGGCAAATGCAGGTGATAGTATTTTTGTTCAGATTGATCCTGTAGCAAATGGAGTAGCTGTTAGTTTTTCCATTATAAAAGGCAGCGAAAACGCGAGTTTGACTGATACTCTGGTTTATACTGATCATGACGGTATGGCTTATACTGTTTTTACCGCTCAAAAAGATGGAGTCTATACTATTAAAGCCAGTACAAACGGTGTGGATACAACACTTAATATTACTGTTTCAAGCTCCAGTACAATTTCTTTAAACCCTAATCCGTTTTATCCTTCTAATGATACAGCAGAGGTGGAGATTTCATATCCTATACAAAGGCTTGCTAATAGTGTAACATTTTATGTCTTAGATGGCAACGGAGAAATAGTTTATAAGAAATTCTTTTCCTCAGGAAGTCCTGAGACAGCTGAAGGTAGACCTTCTATAATGTGGGATGGTATGAATGGGAGGGGTTTAAAGGTCCCAAGTGGAGTATATCTGATAGCTGTAAGAATTGAAGACTCGGACGGGATTCATGTATATAGAGACAAAATAATGTTGATCAGGTAAGGAGGTAATATAATGAAAAGATTTTTTACAATCCTTTTGGTATTTGGGTTAGGAATAGTTAAGGCTCAAACCGGAGATGTCTCTGGAGATGGTGGTTTTAGTGGTGCTTATATGGAGGTTGGCACAGCCCGTTCTTATGGTATGGGACAAGCTTTTACAGCAGTTTCAGATAAACCAGAGGCAGTATTTTATAACCCCGCTGGTTTGGGTAGAGTTAATGAGCCCAATCTGATTTTAATGGGGGCTCAGACTTATACATCTACATCTTCTATTGTATCTTTTGATATGCCATGGGCTATTTTTGGCACAATGAATCTTGCATATGCTGGTAGTTATAGTTATATAAACCCAAGTGATTCAACTATGCCTTCAAAGGTTTATGCAAATCAATCTGCTGTATGGTTCAGTTACGGGAAGAAAATAAAGTTTATTTCTTTTGGATTTAACGGAAAATTTTTCTTAAATTCATTGTATAATTATCAGGCAACAGGGTTTGATCTTGATGCCGGGGTTATGCTCTATCCAATGTCTTTTATAAGAAACCTTCCGTTCGATCTTTTGACTGTAGGTCTTTCTGTAAAAAACATATTAAAGGCTAAATACAAGCTTATTAGTGAAGAGGAACAGCTTTCACAGATAGTAAACTTAGGTATTGGAGCGAGTTTGTGGGATAACAAATTCAATATTGGTATTGATTCCAGAGGTGTAATAAGTGATAGCGGAGTTGTTCTGTCTCCCAGAGTTGGATTTGAGATTATTCCAATTAGTCTTTTTGCTTTTAGGGTAGGCGGTAATAAGGATGTTGCTTCAGCTGGGTTAGGATATGAATTTAACATTACACATGGCATCGGATTAGCTGTAGATTACGCATTATTATTTAATTATAGTGCTCAGGAAGTTGCAGCTCCAGTTCATAAGCTTAGCTTAAATTTTGAATTAAGGCCGTTTGGAGGTTTTTGGTTAGAGCCAGATAAAAAGGTTTTGACGTCTTCTCATGATAGACTTAAGATTGATTTACACGGAAATGTTCAGTTTAAGGGAAGAATCTCTGCATGGGAATTCCTTATTAAAGATAGAGGCGGGAATGTTGTGTACAGAATAAAGAGAAATGTCTTGGATGTAAAGGATGAATTGCCCGGAAGTTTATCATGGGATCAGAGAAACAATGTAACAGGAAATCCGGTTGATAACGGAGTTTATTTCTATGAGATTAGAGTTTTTGATAAATTAGGAGATGAGTTGAGATATAAAGGAAGACTAGTAACAATAAACTGGGGTAAATAATATGAAAAAAATATTAGCAATTGTAATATTTTTTGGCTTTTTCTCTGTAACTTTAGGGTTAGGTGTTGATTCAGTCTTTGTCAATAAGTACAGAGAAGGAGAAAAAGCAATAAGGATATTAAATTTTAATAAGGCTTTAAAAATATATAGAGGACTTGAGAAAAAGGCGAATGCATACGGTTTTGCAGCAGAGGTTAAGTTTAGAATCGCTCAATGCTATTACAATCTAAAGAAATATAATGATGCTTTAAAATATTTAGAAATGATTGAAAGGGATATACAGGCTGATGCTTCCTATGCTTATATGAAACCTTATGTAAATTTCGCCTTAGCTCTTACATTTTACCAGAAGGGCGATAAAGAAAAGGCTAACGCCCTTTTGCAGGATCCAAGCACAGAGCCTTTGGGTGGAGTTGGTGTAGCTGATTATTTAATAAGAAATGATTATGCATCTGCTTATGACCATTTGAAAGATAAGTCTTATCCTATTGCTAAACTTTTTTTAGCAAGGGCAGTATTATCTCTTGAAAACAATGAAGAATATCTTTCTGATGTTAACTATATTCTGGATAGTTTAACAGAGCATGTAAGAGGTATGGATGAGGTAGTAAACTTTACTCTTGGAGAGATACGTTTCAGGGCAGAGGGGGATTATGCAGCAGCGAAAAGTAAATTTGAGAGTTTTGTAGAGCGTTATAGCACAAGCTCTCTTGCTTCCTATGCCCGCTATTATCTTGCATGCTGTGAATATAATGAGGAAGAGTACAGAAAGGCAATTGATATATTTACAGAAAGGGATAACGGACTTATAGATAGGAATATGAATCCTACTCTTGCTGCGTCCAGTTATTATATGCTTGGGCAGGCTTATTATGAATTAGGGCTTAAAGATAGTGCAGTTTGGGCATATAATCTTGCAAGAGAAATGAATAATCCAATGGTGGATTTTTATTCCACATATAAGCTTTACAATTTGTATAAAGAACTGGGTAAAATCTCAGAGGCAAACAGTGAAGCAGTAAGACTTTCCAATATTGATTTTGGTAGTCAGGCACAGGTTTATAAGGATCTTGGATCGTATATAAGGGCATTAACATTTTATGAAATGGCTCAGAACGGACAGGCAACTGCCTATAAACGTTCCTGGGATATACTGGATACTCTGGTAAGAAACATACCAACTAAAACAAATATTATGTACGAGGCTTCTTATTCACTATATCTATTGCTTTCTAACAGACTTGGATTGTATGGAGGTCTTGGAGTTGCAGCAAGTTACATAAGAAGCCATAAAGATACTGTTCCTGTACAGTACGGTGGAGAATGGAGATCCTATATTATTTATAATCTTGGTGATAATTACTATTTCATGCCTGATAAAAAGGCAAAAATTAAGGCAAGGAAATATTATCAGCAGGTAGTATCTGACTTCCCTGATTCTTATGTTGCTCCGTATGCAGATATTTCTTTAATATGGTTAGATATGGAGGAAGCTGCAACAAAGGATGCTTTTGATAATGCAAGCGGAGAATTTAAGAGGATTTTTACTAACACAGGACAGGTAGAAGCAAAACTTCTTGCAATGTATGGAATGGCATTGAGTAATTTTTATATGAAAAGATACCTTGCAGCTGCTGGTCTATTCTTGACTCCTGAAGAGTATGAACAAAAGATGAGGATTACACCGAACAGAGCAAGGGTAGGTAAGGTTGAAGGAGTTTCCTATAACGAACTTGCTGATAGTCTGGTTGATGAAAACCTTTATCATAAGGGATACTGTTATGAAAGGGTTGCTGATTATTATCAGGCTAATGGTAATATTTCTACTGCTGATATATACTATGATTCTTCCGTAGTTATGTATAAACGTATTCTTGATCAGTACGCTGAGAAACAGGATGGTCCAAGATCAAGTGAAAATCTTTTAAAGCTTTATCTTAGAAGAAACAGAGAGAATGATGCACTTGCTGTACTTGATAAGTTAAAGGCTTTAACAGGGGATAAGAAATTAAAACGAATTTATAATGATAGCTATCAGAGAGCATTGGCCTTAATGTATTCATTCTATATACGAAATGGTGATAAGGAAGAGGCTGAAAAATACGCCAGACTTATGACTGATAGAAAGTTTTTGATTCAGATATGGGTTGATGAGGTAAAGGATGATACTACAGTTGCTGATATTCCTCATATTAATGAAGTACTTCAAAAGATTATGACTGAGAATGCAAGAAGTAAGTATATACCAACTATACTTTATAGAATGGCAATTTTAGAGGTTCAGGATAAACAGTTTGATAAAGCAAGGGAGCATTTTAATACAGTAAGGAACTGGAGACCGACTTCTGCTGTTAAGGACATATTACCTTACGTTGAATTCCAATTAGGGCTGGTTTCTTATCAACTTAACAGATTTGATGAAACAATTAATCTTTTTGAAAAGTACATAAAGAGGTATAGAAATGATGAAAATGCCAAGAAGAACTTTGGGCCTGCAACTTTTTATATTGGATTGAGCTACTATAAAAAGGCTGACACACAGGCATCTTTAAAGAGAAGGGAATATGCGCAGAAAGCCAAGAAGATACTTTCTACTATTAAGGATAAATACCCTGATTATTATGAAACAAACAAAGCCAATATTGAGAAGGTGATTAAAGCTGCTGATTTAAAAATGAGATAATGGTTTTTCTTTTACTCATTAGTAAACTTACTATAAGTTTTTCAGGTCTGGTGGAGGAGAAGGTTGTAGATACTCTGCCAGACCTTTTCACTTTGTACATTACAGATAATATTAACTATACATTACCTAAGTTAATTGTAATTCCAAAGGATATGTTTAATAATAAAGATAAATTTTACAGATCATTGTTTCTTTATTTGTATGTATTTTCAAGAAAGGATAGTCTTAAACATGCAGATGCCATGATTAACAATCTTATTAATATTGCAAGGAAAGGTGAAGGAGATAGATTCTTTTTCCCTATGTTTAAGTACTATCTATCGTATTTAATATATTCAAAATATATTAGCTCGTTTAAGAAAAATGATATTGATGAAGCATTGAAGGTTTTCTCTGATATAAAGTATTACAAATATCATAATATTTATCAATTTGCAAAGCTTTTAAGAACATGGATGTTTATTTCAATTGGTAGTGAAGATGAAGCAATAAAAGAGATTAATAGTATTGCTGGTATAGATTCTGGCGCAGGCCCAGAAAATGATTTTTTATTA
>JALVRC010000010.1:0-10801 GCA_027025255.1 Caldifarciminota bacterium | reverse complement strand
ATATTAAACCTATTGTTAGGGAATCTTTTCATATTGTTTTTTGAAATATTAGAAAAACTATTCCAATAAAGATTGTCTAAATTGTTGTTTAATTTATTGTAGTCTTTATGTGATACTACATTATTCACAGAAGGGTTTTTATTCTTTATGAATTATTAATTTCAATAAAGGTGAATATCAAAAGTCATATGATAATTTCTCTTCTGCTGTCGCACAGATAGAAAGTGAAGTTACTCAACTTCCGAGGGTATTTTATTTCTTGATGCTAAAATCAGAATTTTATAAAGGCATTTCAGCATATAAGAATGGAGATTATATTAATGCAAGGGAGAGTCTGGAGGATTTGAAAGATAAGGATCTTGAAGGGTACAGGCCTTTTATACATTATTGGTTAGGAAAGATATATCTACATGATGGCAAGACTGAAGAGGCTTTAAGAGAATTTCAGGAGGCTAAGAGTGTTAATAATGGTTTATGGAAGATTCATTATATGGCAGAGATTGGGAATATTTATCTTCAAGAGAATAAATTAAGGGAGGCTTTTGATGAGTATAATAGGATAATTGTAACAGCACAACCTAAGGATAAAGAAGTTGCTAAAGAATTGGTTTCGTATTTTTATAATACTGTTTTAAGAACCAATCGTTTTGACATAGATTCTTTGTTTATTATTTTTAATGAATTTAAGAATAATATTAAGGATGATAAGTATGTTGTTCTGTATACAGTTAATATTCTTGAAGCCTTATCTATGGAAGATTCTGTTAAAATGAGTGATTTTTTTGCATTAAAGGATGTAAGGTTTGTTTTACAGAAGGATAAACGTTCGTATTTTAATTATCTTTCAAAAATGATTAGAGTCAATGTTAATCTTTCTGCAAAGATGTATAGGATGGGTGATAGCTCGGATGTAGTATTTATGAAAAGGGCATATGAATATACTGAAGATTTGTCAAGGCTGATTAATCTTAAGAGGTATAGTGAATATTTAACAGACGAAATTTTGTTTGATATAATAACAGGATATTATGCAGTGGGTGTGCTTGCAAGTAATAAACCCAATCAGGAGCTTTTCAACCATAAAGGGCGGTATTATTTTGATATGGTTGTTCCATGGATAAAGCGTTTAAGAAAAGATTTCCCTTCTTCCATATATTTATCTGATGCTGATAGAATAGAAAAAGCGCTCAAGTAAGAGTGATTTTTCTATTCTTCTTATGTATTGAACAGTGGGGGGGAGGAGGAGATAAGCCAATATGGATAAAGGATACAACAATAAGTATTTATGCTTCTAATAAGAAAATTATAAAAAATATAAAGGATTTGGTTTTTCTTTCAAAGAATTATGCTATATACAAGAAAGAAGGTAATTATTATTTATTATGGGAAGGTAAAGAATACTCGGGTTATGATTCTTTGATTTTTTTAAACATAAAGCCTTTAACATATATGTTTTTGAAAAACCAGAAATGGTATTTGTTTAAATCAAAGACTAAAAAAGGAACGTTTGAAGCCATTTCTAATCCTTATTTTCTACATGATAGAGAAATCTTTTGGGCAAGAAAGGAAAAAAGTAAGTGGTACCTGTTTGTTGGAAATGATAGTTTAGGACCTTATAATAATGTGTTTTATTCAAGACTGTTTTACAGTGGTAGAGTTTGGGGATATATTGAAGGAAATTCATCAAAGCTTGTATTTGGTCCTGGTTTTAAATTTAAATATAGCCAAAAAAGAACTATAAAGATAAATGATACCATAAGGATATACCAATTTTTTTCAAAAATTGATAGTTTGGTTGTTGAAGATTTTAAGAAGTATCTTTTAGTGTATAAAAAAAATAAGTGGTTTTTTATATCCGAAAATAAATATATAGAGAACTTTGATGTAAAGCCTTATGTAAACATTGATAGGGAATTGTATGTTATAGGCAGGATTAAAAACAGGCTTTTTTTATTTTTAAAAAATAGAAAGGCTTATATTGGGGATTCCATACTGTATGGTCCGTTCTTTTCAAAAAATTATAATTACTTCTGGGGGATTGGTTTATTTAAAGGAGAAAAGTATGTTTTTTTTTATGTTTTTAATATCATATTTTATATAGTAAGAGTTGTAGATTTTGATATTGTTAATGATAGTATTTTCTTTGTGATTTTAAAAAGGCAGGATAATGGTATTATTATGAAAACACCATTTGGATCATGGGGGCCATTCTATGACATAGACAAGCCTTTTGTCTTTAAAAAAGGCTATGCAGCAGGTTTTGTTTACAGGGATAGGAATGGTTATTTTGTTAAGATAGATAAAAAGGTTGAGGGCATGTATGATTTTGTCTATGATTTGTACATAAATGATTCTTTATATGTGTACACATATTTAAAAGAGAAAAAGAATTACTTACGTGTTAACGGAAAGGTTTACGGACCGTTTTATGCTATAGGTAAACTGTACTATACGAAAACCGGGCATTTTTATAGCTGGTACGAAAAAGAGCATAAGAAATGGTATGTTATGGTTGATGGCTATGAAATCGGGCCATTTGATTTTCAGACGAAGATACATTTTATAGATAGACCTGTTCCCTGGTGGTTTATTGCATACCGCAATGATAAGCTTTTTCTTGTTTTAAAGGATAAGCTCCAGGGGCCATTTAAAAGTATTGAGAATGTTAAGTTTTTTGAAGATGGTAGTTATGGATTTATTTTTGAAGATATTAAAGGTTTATATAGGGTTTCTTTAAATGAAGAAGTTTTTGGCCCATTTAAAAAAGTAGAAGATTTCCAGATTTCTAAGAATAATTACTGGTTTAGTTTTATTAAGAAGGGGGATAACAGACGCTATCTGAACTACAATGGTTTTATTTCCGGTCCCTGGGAAAGAGAGTTCTTATATACGGGCTCTAATTTCGAACGGTATATAAAGGGAACAAAAGGAGGAAAACAGTACGTTATTTTTAATGATATAGCTATTGGCCCAGCGAGCAGCATACTATATATTGATCAGATAAAAAGACATGTGCTCTATAAGTATGATGGTTTTTATTATTTTTATGACGGCTATAATAAGTTTGGACCAATTAAAGATATTAACAATTTATACTTTTTTCATATAAAAGGACATTTTATTTTTGTTATTTTAAAAGAAAAACATGCAGAACTTTATGATAATGGCAAGTTTGTAAAAAGTATTCAAGATGTTGTTGCTGTTCTATACAAAGACAAGACAGTTTATTTTTTGATTAATGGTAGAAATTGTATTACTATGATAACAGAGGAATTTTAGGAAAGAAAATATACTTCAAATGCTTGACAAATGGATATTTTTGTATATAATAGAAAGTAAAATTAAAAGGAAAAGGAGGTAGAACGTGAATATAATAACCATTCTGTTAGCAGCCGAGAATAAAGCTGTTGATACAGGTTTGATAGGCTTTTTTATTCCTGGTAATCCTAAATTTAGCTGGGTAATGTTGGCTTTGTTATTACTATCTTTCTTAGCAGTTGCTTTAATTATAGAAAGGTTTTTATATATTGGAAGAAGGCTTGGGAGTGTTGATCAATTTCTTGAGAAGGTGAGAAATGCATTTAATACTGGTGGTACTCCTGAGGTTATAGCAATTGCTGAGAAAAGCAATTTACCAGTAGCAAACGTTGTCAAAGTAGCGTTTGAAAACATTGATGAGAATATTGATATTATTGCTGAGCTTATGGAAAGCGAAATTATGAACGAAAGAACTAAATTAGAGAGATTCTTTGGGGGCATTAACACCATAGGCACAGTTGCACCTTTATTAGGACTTCTGGGAACAGTTATAGGTCTTATTAAATCTTTTATGGATATTGCTATAAGTGGTCAGGCAGGACCGCTGGTTGTAGCTGCTGGTATTGGTGAGGCTTTGTATACAACAGAATTCGGTTTGATTATTGCTGTTCCAGTAATATATTTTTATAACTACTTTTCCAAAAAAACAGCTGATATGACAGATGAAATGGAAGTTGCATTAAGAAAACTTTTGAAATTTATTACTGCTGAAGTTAAAAGTGCTTAACTCTACGATTGAGCTGGCTTTAGGTTAGGGGTTAAAAATGATTACAAAAAGAAAACATGAGAGAATTATCAAAAGTGGGAAAGCCGATGTAACTTCACTTACTGACATTGCCTTAAGTCTTGTTATATTTTTTATAGTTACCCTGCCTGCGTTTTTTGAGAGCGGTATCTTTGTAAAAGCTCCAGCTGCTAAAACTGTTAGGGGTAAGAAGAATCCAGGTACAGAATTTAAGGTTTTTATATATTTAAAGAATGATGGAACAACAGTTCTTAATGACAAAGTATATGCAAAAGGTGATTCAGTAGGCCTTCTTATAGAAGAGTTATTAAAGAGAAGTCCCAGTAAATTGGCTATTATTAGAGCTGATGGTGGGGTTGATCATGTAGAGGTTGTAAAAATGATGGATCTTGTAAAGCAAAAAGGAGCAATTCGTATAGCTCTTTTAAGAGGGGCTCAGTATAAAGAGTCACCTTGATTTTTTTATAATGATGAAATAGAGCTTATAAGCCAATTTAGTTACATATAAAGAGTAGTTTGTGGTGAGGTACTAACAAGTGTCTTTTTGCTACTTGTAGTACCTCAATTTTTTTTGGTTAGTGAAACAAGATAAGGTAGAATTCCTCCTGAAACAATTCCTGCCAGATCAAACAAAAAATCTTTAAAGCTTGCGTCACGTCCTGGAATGATAAATTGATGGACTTCGTCAAATATAGCTATAATAATACTGATAAGTATATATTTGAAATCTTTTGTTTGAAAAGCTAAAATGCCCAGAACAAAATATATAATAAAATGTACAACCTTATCCCAGTTAAGTTCAATAATACCAGTATGTATGTTTGGAAGACTGTTAGCAGAAAGTATGATAAGAACCCATAAGAAAAAGAAGAAAACTATTACTTTCTTATGGTTTCTTTTACTCTCATTAGACGTGTTAAATTGCCCCTTTCTGCTTCATTTAGTTTAAGTTTTATATACTGGATTGTTTCGGAAATATTTGGTATTACCACAAATTCCAGGGCATTTACCCTTCTTCTTGTTCTTTCAATCTCTTCAGATAAGAGTTCAAGAGTTTTTTCCTTTTCTGCCAATTCAAGTAGCACATCAATTAATTCTTCCATTTCTAACATTGCTTTATCCAGTAAGGCATTTGTTTGATAGAATCCATAGTTTATTAATGAACCAGAAACAGATTTTTTAAATACAGGAACTTTAAGGTTTAATATCCTTCTTGTGTTTATTTCTAAAGATATTTTTTTAGTTGTATAGGAGAGAGCAACATCTACATATTCTTTGTCTTTTACATGATCTGAAATAGAAAATAGATAGAAAACCTCCCTGAGTTTTTTGTCCACATTTTTCCTGAGTAGTTTTATCTCGTCAACAAGACCGTATACATGCCTCATTAACTCTTCAAATTTATCCTTTAGTAATTTGTGACCCCTTTTCGCAATTTTTATCCTTTTTTTTAGCCTTAAAAGGCTCATCCTTGTAGGTGGTACGTTAAGTTTCATTTATTTCTCTTTTTTTAAAGGTAGATAGTATTTTTTTAAATACGCTTCTCTTACCCTTTTCATTTCCTGTATCGGTAGTATTGTTAAAAGTTCCCATCCAAGATCTAAAGTACCTTCAATATCCCTATCTTCATAGTTATCCTGTGAGATATAACGTTCTTCAAAATTCTCAGCAAATTTTACATAGAGTTTATCAATATCAGTTAAAGCTGCATCCCCAAGAATTACTGCAAGTTCTTGAGCTTCTTTTCCTCTTGCGTATGCAGCAAATAATTGGTTAAAAAGATCAGCATGGTCTTCTCTTGTTTTCCCTTTACCTATACCTTTATCCTTTAAACGGGATAGAGAGGGTAAAACATCAATAGGAGGAGAGACGTTCTTTTTATGTAAAATCCTTGAAAGAATTATCTGCCCTTCTGTAATATAACCAGTCAAATCTGGTATAGGGTGAGTTTTATCATCTTCAGGCATAGATAGAATCGGTATTAACGTTATAGAGCCTTTTTTCCCTTTTATTCTTCCACTCCTTTCGTAAATAGTTGATAAGTCAGTATATAAATAACCAGGATATCCTCTTCTACCTGGGATCTCTTTCCTCGCAGCTGAAATTTCTCTTAAGGCTTCACAATAGTTTGTCATATCAGTAAGGATTACCAGTACATGCATATCTTTTTCAAAGGCTAAATATTCTGCAGCAGTCAGTGCTACTCTGGGAGTAGCTATTCTTTCAATAGCCGGGTCGTCTGCAAGATTAAGAAAGAGTACAGTCTTTTCAAGTGCGCCGGTTTCTTCAAAGTTCTGTATGAAATACTCACTTTCTTCGAATGTTAACCCCATTGTTCCAAAAACCACTGCAAATGATTCTTCCTTCCCGAGTACTTTTGCCTGTCTTGCTATTTGAGCAGCCAGTTTGTTATGTGGAAGTCCTGAGCCGCTAAAGATTGGTAGTTTTTGTCCTCTTACAAGGGTATTTAGCCCATCTATAGCACTTATCCCTGTCTGGATAAATTCGTTTGGATAGTTTCGTGAATAAGGATTGATAGGAAGACCATTTATATCAACATATTTTTCTGCAACAATGTCAGGATATCCATCTCTTGGTATCCCAAGGCCTGTAAAAACTCTGCCAAGCATATCAGGTCCTACCCCAAGTTTAATTCCTCTTGCAAGGAAACGTACCTTGGTTTTTTCAGGATCTATACCTGATGTCCCTTCAAATACCTGAACCAATGCTTTATCTTCATTAATTTCAAGAACCTTACCTCTGCGTGTCTCATTGTTTTGAAGTATTATTTCAACAAGCTCTTCATATTTAACACCCTTTACCCCTTCAACAAGAATTAAAGGACCAGAAACACTTTTAATTGTCTGATAATCGATAATTTCTTTCATTTTTCCTCCTGTTCTAAACTGTCAAAAGCAGCATCTATTTCTTTTTTAACACTGTGAATCGATGAAAGATCTTTATCCTCTTCAATAAATTTTAATCTTGCTATTTTTTCTCTTATCGGCATATCTATTAATTTATTAAGCTCAACACCTTTTTTAAGAGCTTCAACTGCCCTTTTATAATAGTGTAAGACAATTGATAGCATTATTGACTGTTTTTCTAAAGAGGTAAATGTATCTATTTCATGAAAAGCGTTCTGATGGAGAAAATCTTCTCTTATAGAGCGTGCTCCTTCCATTATAAGTCTTTCGTTCGGGGATAGTGCATCAATCCCAACAAGTCTAACAATTTCTTCAAGTTCTGCCTCTTCTTGTAGAAGTCTCATAGCAAATTTAGAATCTTCAACGTACTGATGTGATATTGCTTTTGCTATACTTTTTTCAAGAGATTCTTTGTATAGGGAATAAGAATTTAGCCATGAAATTGCAGGGAAATGTCTTTTAAAGGCTAATTTATCTTCAAGGCTCCAGAAAACCTTTACAACTCTTAAGGTAGCCTGTACTACAGGATCAGACAAATCGCCTCCAGGAGGTGAAACAGCTCCTATTACAGACAGAGTCCCCTTTCTTTTTTCACTTCCAAGGCATATAACCTTTCCTGCTCTTTCGTAAAACTCTGCAATTCTGGTAGATAGGTATGCTGGGTATCCTTCTTCTCCAGGCATTTCTTCCATTCTTCCTGAAATTTCTCTCATCGCTTCAGCCCATCTTGAGGTTGAATCTGCCATTACAGCTACCGAGTATCCCATGTCTCTAAAATATTCACCGATTGTTATACCTGTATATACACTTGCTTCTCTTGCTGCAACAGGCATATTGGATGTATTAGCTATGAGTGTGGTTCTTTGCATTAATGGTTTCCCTGTACGAGGATCCTTTAGCTCGGGAAATTCAATTAATACATCTGTCATCTCATTACCACGTTCACCGCAACCAATATATACAATAACTTCAGCATCAGCCCATTTGGCTAACTGATGTTGAATGACAGTTTTCCCTGAGCCAAAAGGCCCTGGTACACATGCCGTACCACCTTTAGCAATAGGAAAGAATGTGTCAATTACTCTTTGTCCTGTTGATAAGACTTCGTTGGGGGCTAATTTCTGTTTGTAGGGTCTTGGCTTTCTAACTGGCCAGGTATGATACATCTTTATTTCGATTTTTTCACCTTTGTCGTTTTTGATAACAGCTATAGGCTGTTCTATAGTAAAGGTTCCTTTCTCAATGTTTGCTATTGTACCTGAAACTCCGAAGGGGACCATTATTTTATGAATTAATAAGGGGGTTTCACGAACAGTACCAAGCACATCTCCTTCTTCTACCTTATCACCCTGTTTTTTTAATGGATTGAAGTCCCATTTTTTCTCTCTGTTTAGGGAAGCTACATTAATTCCTCGTTCAATAAAAGCACCTGTTTCTTTTGCAATTACAGATAGAGGTCTCTGAATACCATCAAAAATCGCTTCAATAAGTCCAGGACCAAGCTCTACAGATAGTGGTTTGTAAGTAGGTACTACTGGCTCTTTTGGACCAATTCCAGCAGTATCTTCATAAACCTGAATTGCAGCCAATTCGCCTTTCATTTCTATGATTTCTCCTATGAGTCCAGGATTGCCAACCCTTACAACATCATACATTTTTGAACCAGACATTTCTTTTGCAACTACCAATGGTCCAGATACCTTGACAATTTCACCTTTTTTGGCTATATGTTTTTCTTTCATTATTCTTCCTCCCAATAAACTTCAATACCTACTGCCTTTTTTATAATTTCTTTTATTCTTTCCACTGACTCTCCTTTTCCTTTTGATGAGGGTAATGATATTAATAATGGGAAAGTTTGTCCTTTCAATCTTGTAAATATACCTGAAAGATTTTTTAAAATATCCTCAGGAAAAAAAATTATTTTATAGTCGTTTTTGATTAAGGATTCAATATCTTCATTAGGGTTTTTAGATAAAGGATATACATCCATTCCAGCTGCTCTGAATGGAGCAATCATTTCTTCTTCACCTACAACACACAATTCAGAACGTTTCAACAATTACCTCCTTCTCTGTACTAACATTTGTTTTTAGAGTAATATAAATTCTTAATAAAAGTCTTATTTCTTCTTTTCTTCTAAGGTAATACGCAAGAAGTCTTGGATAGTTGAAAACATAAAGACTTGCTTTTTTTAAAAACCTTAATTTGTATGAAATTCCTTTCATTTCACGGGTTAAAGCAGTGGTTGCATCTATAATTTCTTTGTATTCTGAGAAAAGTTCATTTGTTCGCTTTTTATCCTTTATATCTATGTCTCTTGTGTTAACTGTGCCTCCATCTATAAAATAGTATCTATCCCACTGATTATCAATTGTTCTAAAGATTGTTAAAAGATTGTTTATATCAATGTCGATTGAAAGAAATTTTCTATAAAAGTTATACCCTTTGATTATATCCAATCTGTATTGGTTAAATCCTCTTTCAACTACCTTATCCAGTTCAAATCCATCTTTTGTTTTATAGAACGTTAAATAGGCTTTTTGGGTAAGATGTCTTAGCCTCTGCGGTATTTCTTTAGGATTTTCCCCTTTTATTATAACCTTTTCCCATAATTCTTTTGAGAAAAAGCCTTTTTTATAAACATCTTTGTTTTTACCTTCACGAATAAGATATTTTACATTGTGAAGATCATTTTCTATAAGAATTGCTTGCTTGAGGTTATTGTCTTTGAGGTATTTTAAAAGAAAATTATCATTTTCTTTTGAGGCATTATTTAATAGATTTTTGCCATCTCCTTCAAATGCCCCATAAAAGCTTTCTTTAAGTGTTTTATTGAATAAAGTGATATTGTTTTTTAAGAGCCTTTCTAAATCAGGTTTAGAGAAAAAAGTATTTTCAAGCTCACTTATTTTTCCGTTTACAAATGCATAACTATAAATATTATTTGTGTTCATTATCTAATTTTATATAAAATTAGATAAAAGTCAACCTTTAGTGTTTTTATTATCTGTAAAAAAGTCTATAAGAGATAAAATCAAGCCCCTGTGTTATGTCAATTGAGTATACAATAATACTCTCAGTAGAATTAATTGTTGTAGGTGTTAAATTCAATACACCTTTGATATCTGTTTTTGTAAGCATTTCAAAAACTCTTCGAGAGGCGTCCGGAGGAACTGTGATTATTGCAATACTGATATCCTCTTTTTTTATGAAATCACTCAGCTCCTTCATTGGTTTAACCGGAATGTTATTAAAGGTTTTACCAATCTTTTTGCTATCATTATCAAAAAGCGCCTTAATAATAAAATTATGTTGTATAAGTTGTTTATGGCCTGTCAGAGCAACACCAAGATTCCCTGCACCTATTATAATAACCTGTTTTTTTATGTATACCTTAAGTACTTCTTTAATTTTGTTTTTAAGAATTTTAAGATCGTAACCTTTGCCTTTTGTCCCCAGTCTTCCCAAAAGAGAAAAGTCTTTTCTAATTTGAGCGTCTGTAAAACCAAGGGTCTGACTAAATTCAATAGACGTTATATATGCTCTGCTTTTATTTAAAAGAACCTCACTACATTGTAGGTATCTGCTTAAACGTTCTACAACAGGGTCAGGCAGATATAATTTTTTTGTGATTTTAGTCTTTTTTCGCATAGGCAATTATATACAAAAAAAAGGAAAAATCAAGTGAAAAAAATATTAATTTATATGGTAATTATATTTACGTGATTATTAACTATTGACTTTCAGGTAAAAAGGTGTATTATTTTATAGTAGAAAAAGGAGGTTTAATGCTCATATTTTTGTATTT
>JALVRC010000009.1:14879-20716 GCA_027025255.1 Caldifarciminota bacterium | reverse complement strand
AATTAAGGTAGATGTTTCCGAGCTAAACAGTGTTTTAAAAAGGGGGATTAAATGGGCAATAGATAAGGGGTTTGCATGGGAGGAGGATGCAGATTTTATTGAGGAAGAAGGGAGCATGGAAGGAGTTAATACGGATTTTATTTCATTACGTGCTAAGGAAAGAGGAAAGAAACAAATAGGTTCATTGGGAGCAGGGAATCATTTTATTGAGATTCAGATGGTTGACGGGATTTATGATCAAAGAGCAAAAAGTATTTTCGGATTAGAAGAAGGACAGATAACAGTAATGATACATACAGGTTCCAGAGGTCTTGGGTATCAGGTGTGTGATGATTACGTAAAAATGCTTAATAAAAAATGGCAGGATAAATATACCAATCTTCCTGATAGAGAACTTGTTTATGCTGATATTTCTTCATTAGAAGGCAAGAGATATTTTTCAGCTATGAAGGGGGCAAGTAATTTTGCATGGGTTAACAGGCAGTTAATAACTCACTGGATCAGAGCTTCATTTGAGAATGTTTTAGGTAAAAAGGCATATAAATTAGGTATGAATATTATATATGATATTGCTCACAATATTGCAAAGATTGAATCTCATAACATTAATGGTAAGAATCTTGAGTTGATAGTCCATAGAAAAGGGGCTACACGTGCTTTTGGCCCTAATAGGGAAGAAATCCCCAAAAAGTATAGAACATTAGGTCAACCTGTTATAATCCCCGGAGATATGGGTACTGCTTCGTATCTTCTTGTAGGGACTGAGACTGCAATGAATGAAAGTTTAGGTTCGACATGTCACGGAGCTGGTAGAGTGCTTTCAAGACATGCAGCTATTAAGCATGCAAAGGATAGAGATATAAAAGAGGAATTGGCTAAAGAAGGAATATACGTAAAAGCAAAGTCAAAGAGGACCTTAAAGGAAGAGATGCCAGAGGCATATAAAGATATTGATATTGTTGTAGATATTGCTCATAAAGCAGGCATTTCAAAAAAAATAGCAAGGTTAATTCCTCTTGGTGCAGTTAAGGGATAGTGAATGATAAGATATTAAGAACTATTCATAAAGCGCCTCAAGAGGCCGGTGTATATATTTTTAAGGCGGGTAAGAAATTTCTATATATTGGTAAGGCATCCAGTTTAAAAGCAAGGCTTAATACATACATGCATACAAAGGATATGTGGAAAAAGAAAATGGTTAAGGTCGCAGATGAGCTGCAATTGATTGTAACAGAATCAGCTGCGAGAGCTTTGATACTGGAAGAAAGTCTTATCAAACTTCATAAGCCTCGTTATAATATAAGATTAATGGATGATAAAAAATATCCCTACATTTTTATTCCTTATGGTATAAAATTCCCATATATTGCAGTTGAGCGTGATACCACTAAAAGAGGCAAATATTATGGTCCTTATACATCTGCAAAGGATTTAAGAAATATAATAAATACCGTTAAGCAGCTTTTCGGAATCAGGGTGTGTAGATATGATTTTAAAAAGGATAAGGTTAAAAGAGCCTGTTTATTAAAAGATATTAATATGTGCAGTGCTCCGTGTACTGATAATATTGATGAGGAGGAATATAACAGGCGTTTGAGAAATACAGAGCTCTTTTTAATGGGAAAGACAAGAGAGCTTGAGCAGTATATTGAGAGGTGTATGTGGGAAGCGAGTAAAGAAGAGAATTATAGATTAGCTCTGATTTATAGGAATCAGTTAGATGCCTTGAAACGGATAAGAAGGGAGAGTTTTGTTTCCGGGCTTGATAGGCAAGCAGCAGATATAATAGGATTTGCACGTGCAGGTAGGTTTGCAACAATTTCTCAGATAAAGTTAAGAGAGGGACGTTTTTTTTCTGAAGAAAGGTACAGGCTTCGCATAAAAGAAGAACGTCTTGATAGCGATATAGTATCTGCTTTTTTACGCTCAGTCTATACGCATGTTAGGGATATTCCCGACATAATATACATTCCGGTTGCAATTGAGGATAAAACAGCATTTGTTGAGTTCTTTAAAGAAAAGGGACGAAGTGTTAAGATTCTTGTTCACTGTCCTTCTTTAATAGAACCATTTATGCGCATGGCTCATAGGAATGCTGATTTAAGTCTGCATCTTGAAAGCAGTGATATACCCCCAGAGGTTCTTATAGAGTTAAAGAAGGTGCTTTCTTTAGATGTAATTCCTGAAAGAATTGAGTGCGTGGATATTTCTAATATTCAGGGAGAATACGCTACTGGCTCCTTAGTAGTTTTTAAAAGGGCAAGGCCTGCTAAAAAGTACTATAGAAAATTCAAAATGAGGGTTAAAGGTCCAAATGATTATGCAATGATAAAAGAAGTGCTTGAAAGGCGTTTTTTTGATATAGAAGAGCTCCCTGATCTTATAATAATTGATGGAGGTAAAGGGCAACTTTCAGCTGCTGAGAGTATTTTAAAAAAATTTGATTTTGATATCCCTGTTTTTGGCTTTGCAAAGCGATTTGATATTTTGTATAATAGGGACGGAGAGATTCAGCTTCCTGTTTATTCACAATCGTTAAAAATACTTAAACAAATACGCGATGAGGCACATAGATTTGCTATTAGCTATCATAGAAAACTAAGGAGAAAATCTATAAAGGTTACTATTCTGGATAATATTCCTGGTATTGGGGAGAAAAGGAAGACAATTCTTTTAAAGGAGTTTGGTTCGATAAGTGCGTTGAAGAATGCGTCTATTGAGGAAATATCTTCTATTAAGGGGATAGGAAAGCATTTTGCTAAAAGGATATATGATTATATTCATAAATAATTGTTAATTAAGTACATGTTAAACTATTGAAATCCTTAATTTTATGTGTATAATCAGATATGAGAGTTTTAATAACAGGTGCAGCAGGCTTTATAGGTTCACATGTAGCCGAAATCTTTATGCATAATGGTCATGATGTTCTGGTTATTGACGACCTTTCAAATGGTAAGATTGAGAATATCCCGGAGGGGGTTTCTTTTGAAAAGGTAGATATAAGGGATAGACAAAGCGTTATAGATATATTTAAGAAATTCTCTCCTGAAGTAGTTGATCATCATGCGGCTCAAACCTCTGTTAATTTTTCTATTACTCATGTTAGTGAGGATGCGGAAAGAAATATTCTGTCTACAATTAATCTACTTGAAGCAAGTATATCTTTTGGAGTAAGAAAATTTATTTTTGCATCTACTGGAGGAGCCATTTATGGCAATCCAGAGAGTATTCCCGTAACAGAAGACACATTTCCTAATCCTTTATCTCCCTATGCGATATCTAAATTCTCAGTGGAAAATTATATTAAATTTTACAAAAGAGAAAAGAATCTTTCATATACAATATTGCGATATGCCAATGTGTATGGGCCAAGACAGGATCCCTTTGGGGAAGCCGGTGTTATTGCAATCTTTTCAAACAAAATAAAAAATCATGAGGAATGTATAGTTTTTGGTGATGGGAATCAAACCAGGGATTTTGTTTATGTTAAGGATGTAGCAAGAGCAAATATCATAGCAGTTAGCCTTCCTGACGGTATTTATAATATAGGAACTGGTATTGAGACAAGCGTGAATGATATAATCAACAGTTTAAGAGAAGTTACAAATGGCGATTTTGAAGTAAAAAATGCTGAGCCAAGAGCTGGTGAGGTTAGTAGAATTGCTTTAGATTATACTAAAATTAAAACAGCTGGTGGTTGGAAACCTGAGGTGGATTTCAAAGAAGGGCTTAAAAATACATTTTTATGGTTTATGAGATATGTATGATCTTGTTATAAAGAATGTTAATGCTTATGTTGGAAGAAGAGTTGAGGAAGGAATTGATATAGGTATTTCAGATGGCAAAGTAGCTTCTTTTTCAAAAAATATTAAGGCAAGGCGGATTATAGAAGGAGAAGGATTATTTGCATTGCCCGGATTAATAGATCCTCATACCCATACTGTTTTTGCAGGTAATAGGTCACATGAGTTTGCTTTAAGGGCAGAAGGGGCACGTTATGAAGATATCGCACGTGCAGGAGGAGGTATTCTTGCAACTGTAAAAGCAACAAGAACTGTAGGTAAGGAAGTCCTTTACTATCTATCTAAGCAAAGGATATATACCGCGATTGAGCAAGGTACAACAACGATGGAGATTAAATCAGGGTATGGTTTAACGCAAGAAGCTGAATTTAAGATGCTTGAGGTTATAAATTTACTTAAAACTGATATGAGTGATGAGATAGATATTGTTCCCACTTTTTTAGCACATGCCATAGATAGCGATACAGACAGGGTTAAGTATGTAAACGATATAATTAGAATGCTTGAGAAGATAAAAGAAAAAAGCTTATGCGAATTTGTTGACGTATTTATGGATGTTATTGCTTTTAACAAGGATGAGACAGAAAGGATACTTACAAAAGCAAAAGAACTTGGTTTTAAATTGAAGTTACATGCAGATGAGATAGAAGATACCAGTGCTTCTATTCTTGCTGCTAAGATGAAGGCTGTAAGTGCAGATCATCTTTTAAAGGCATCAAAACAGGGCTTGGAAGAGCTAAAAGAATCAGGGACAGTTCCTGTTTTGCTTCCTGCCACTGCATTTTTTCTTAAAGAGAGTGCCCCGGATATTTCTTATATGCGAAGATTGGCTCTTGATTTTGCTATTGGCTCTGATTTCAATCCAGGTTCCTCTTTTATCCTGTCTCAGAGATGGGCTGGGCTAATGGGAATACAGCTTTATAATTTGACTGTGCAGGAGGCTATTGATGCTATTACTGTAAATGCTGCAAAAGCAATTGATAGAGAAGACATAGGGAATCTTGAATTGGGTTTTAAAGCGGACGTTGTCATATTTAAAGGAAATAGCCTGGAGGAATTTTTTTATAATATTTCTTTTCCGGTGATTAAATATATTTTAAAACATGGGAGAGTGATTCGTGAATATAAGTAGAGAATTGTCGCAGATAGTTGATTTTATTAGAAAAGGTAGGGTGCAGGACGCTCGAGATATTGCTGATAGTGATGTTCTATCTCCAATTGAGAAGACCTTTGTTGAAGCTATGATTTTATCTTTTCATGATAAGGAAGGTGCGGTGGTTCTTCTAAAATCATTATTACATAAGGATTATAACAAACACGACAGTGATTTTTTGTTGGTTGTAATATCCAAGATAATTGATCTTAATGGATATACAGATATATCTTCTATTAAGGACTTACTATCATACTATTACTATATAGGCCGTAAGGAACTTGCATTAAGTAGAGTTGTTGAAATTATAAAATATTTATATGCGCATCATTATTATGAAGAAATTTTAATTGTTTTAGAGTATGTTTATAATGTGGTGGAAAAAACGCAAGGCATGGAAGATGCTATTGTACAGATTCTAATTAACTTAGGGCTTAAGAAGAGAGCTGAGAAGTTTTTAAGAAAGCTTATAATGAATTATCAAAGCATGGGTAAAAATGATATGGCATTTAGATTAGAAAATAAATTCTCAAATGTTTTGCATACATAAATTATGATGAAAAAAGAAAAATTAGGTGCAAAAGAAAAAAGCGAATTAGGGAAGCTTCTTTTGCAATTAGGATTTAGAAAAGACGCTGCAACAGAATTTCTCTTTGCAGCGAGGTTATATGAAGAAGCAGGAGATATAGAGAACGCAGTATCTATGTATAATCAGATATTACAAATAGATAGAGGGAATGAGGTCGCCAAGAAAAAACTTTCTCAATTATCTTTGCAAAAACCTCTTATACAGGGAAAAAAACAGACAGAAGAAAAGTCTATTCAATCAATTGAGAAAAAAGCGCCAAAAGAAACTAAGATAGAAAAAAAGAAATTTA
>JALVRC010000009.1:3630-14869 GCA_027025255.1 Caldifarciminota bacterium | reverse complement strand
ATTTACTCTTAAACCTCAGGTTTTAGATGAGGAACAGAAAAAAATACCAGAGGAGTTATTTGCCCCTTTAAAGCATTACATAGACAGAAGCAAATGTTCTAAAGAAGATTTATTAAATATTTTGAATATTCTGGTAGCTGCAAGGATTCGTTATGAGACTACTGAGATAGCCAAGATATTTGTAAAACATTATCCAGAAGAAGTAGACGATCTTTTTGATATTCTGGATAGTACAGTTTCTGCAACTTATAAAATACCTTTGCTTAAAAGTATAGAATCTGAAATGAATGAGAAATATAAGAAAAGAGTGTATGAAATGTTACTTTCTGCTTATGAAGAAATAGGCGACAAAAGAGAAATATCATATTATCGCTCTCTTATTGGAGATACGAATGCAAAGCAGAAAGAGACTGCTTATGAGGATAAAGAAAAGGACTTGGATAACAAAAAAGATGAAACTCCGGATAATAAAAAGAAGAAAAGGGTGCATTTTATTTAATAAAAAGGAGTAGTTATGAGTTACGAAGATTTTTTTGGATTTAAATTAGAGCCTTTTGCTCTGGAACCAGATCCTAAATTTTATTTTAATAGTCCACAACATTCTGTAGCAAGAGAATATATATTACATGCAACTTCAAGAGGAAGAGGAATGGCTTTATTAATGGGGTATATTGGTACAGGGAAAACCACACTTTCAAGAAGAATAATATTTGAACTTGAAGAAAATGATGAGTATGAAGTGGGAACAATTGTATTGACACATCCTCCTTCAGCTAAAGCTTTGCTTCAAAAGATAGCATATATAGTTGGAGTTGAAGATATTAAGGGTGAGCCTGATAAGCTTTTTTCTATGACAGCAGCTCTGTTAGAGGAGAGATTCTCTGAGGGGAAAAAAACGTTGGTTTTTATTGATGAATCTAATAAACTTTCTGACCCTGAGGCTATTGAAGAATTGAGGGGCTTTTTAAATCTTGAAACAGCTGACGGGAAAAAACTTATAACCTTTGTTTTGATAGGACTTCCTGACTTAGACGAACATTTAAGAAATAATTCTGCATTATACCAGAGAATTGCTGTAAGAATAATTTTGAAGCCTCTGGATAAGGCTTCAACTGAGGCTTATATTAAACACAGGTTAAAAATCGCAGGAGTTTTTGATGAGATATTTACTCAAAATGCTATAGAGTATGTTTATGAGTATTCTGGCGGAAGGCCCAGGCTCATTAATATTCTATGTGATAATGCGTTACTCGAAGCCTATCTACAGAGAAAACACACAATTGATGAGTTTATAATAACGAAAGTTGCGGAATTGCAGGGGTTAAGTAGAAAATCAGAGATAAATACTTAGATTTACATACTCATTCAATATATTCTGATGGTCTTCTTTCGGTAAAAGAGCTGGTTTTAGCAGTTAAAGAAAATGGACTTGATGGATTTTCTTTAACAGATCATGATACTGTATCAGGTATTAATGATGCTTTTAAATATGCTGAGGAGGCTGGGATTATCTTTGTTCCCGGGATAGAATTAAGCGCTATTGAAGATGATAGAGAAGTTCATATTTTGGGTTATAATATATCCACAGATATGGAAAATGAGTTAAAGGTATATCAGAGTGGCAGGGTAGATAGATTAAAAAGGATGATAGAGAAGCTAAATGAACTTGGAATAGACATTGATTTTGAGGAAGTTTACAAAAACGAAGAGAGTACTTCAATTGGAAGACCACATATAGCGAGAGTTCTTATAAGAAATGGAGTTGTTAAAGATATAAAAGAGGCTTTTGATCTTTATTTAGGAGAAGGTAAACCTGCGTACGTACCTAAGTCATTTTTAGGAGTAGAAGAGGCATTAAGTCTAATAAGATTTTTTGGAGGGAAAGCAGTCTTAGCTCATCCTGGTATATACAGATGGAAGAATGATTTTTTGTTACATGTGTTAAGTTTTGGCTTTGATGGGATTGAGGTTTTTTATCCAGAACATTCTTTTGAAAAAAAACAGTACTTTTTAAACCTTTCAAAGAAATATAAAATAGTACCTACTGGTGGATCGGATTTTCATGGGTTTGAACATAGATATTCGTATTTAGGGGAGATAAGGATATTGTGCAGTAGTGTAAAAGAGATTATTGGGGATATATGTTAATATTAATTTTTCTAAAATTGTCTCTTGTTAGAATTCAATACAGCGGGGGTGCTGATTGGTATAATGATCCTCGCGCGCTTATAAATCTAACGAAATTTATTAATTTTATTACAGGAAGCAATATAGATACAGTTGAGAAGGTTTTTAGTTTTAAAGATCCCTATATAAAGAATTATCCTTTTTGTTATTTAACAGGGCATGGGAATATGTACCTTACAGAAAAGGAGAAGAAAGGGTTAAGGGAATACCTACAGAGCGGTGGTTTTCTATATGTTGATGATGATTATGGGCTTGATTCCCTATTTCGTTTGCAGATTGCTGAAATCTTTCCTGAGAATATATTAGTAGAATTACCCTTTGAGCATGAAATATACAATATTTTTTATGTATTTAAACATGGTCCGCCTCAAGTACATGAGCATTACCAGAATCAACCACCCAAAGGATACGGGTTATTTATCAATGGACGATTAGCATTATACTATACATACAATAGTAATGTTTCAGATGGGTGGACAAGTGCTCATAATGATTCAGAAGAGATTAGAGAGGAGGCTTTAAAAATGGGTGCAAATATACTACTTTATGCTATAACGCATTAAGAGGAGAGGAGGTTAGTATGATAAAAAAAATGTTAATGTTAGCTATTTTTTTGTTAAATGGATGCGGATATTTATCAACAAAGGTAGGTGTTATAAAGATAAAGGGAGTAATTGCCGATGCGGATGATATTATAAAACAGATAGATATATTTATAAATGATGCTGATGTTAAAGGGATTATGGTTTTTATTAATAGTCCAGGAGGAGGAGTGGGTGCTTCTCAGGAAATATACTATGCACTTAAGAGAGCAAAATCAAAGGGGAAGAAGATTGTAGTTTATATGCAGGGGATAGCTGCATCAGGAGGTTATTATGTTTCTTTGCCTGCAAATAAAATTGTTGCTGCCCCCGGAACAATAACTGGTTCAATTGGAGTGATAATGGAGTATCCTGTTGTAAAGAAATTGTTTGACAAAATAGGAATAGACTATGTAGTAATTAAATCTAAGCCTCACAAAGATATTGCTTCTCCTTTTAGATATCCTGATGATGATGAGAAAATGCTTCTTAAAAATACGATTTTAGATGTTTATGATCAGTTTATTACAGATGTGGCAGATAATAGAGGAATACCAAAGGATTCAGTAGAGAAAATTGCAGACGGTAGGGTGATTACCGGAAGACAGGCAAAGGAGTACGGGCTTATTGATGCAACAGGTGGACGGGATGTTGCTATAGATATTATGAAAAAGGTGCTTAATCTTAATGTAGATGATAAGATTGAATTAATTGAAATTAAAAAGAAGAAAAGTCTTGTAGAGTTTTTAATGGAAAACGCTGTAAATAGATTTGTTCTTCCGAAAATAGAATACAGATTTAGGCTACCAGAATAAGTAAAGGAGTTGAAATATCTGGGAGCAATTTGTACAACACTATATTTCTCCTGTTGTTGAGAGTAAAAATATTGTAGAGGCTTTTTTAAAATTTGATAGAAAAGATTTTGTTAGGGGAATGGTAAATCCATATATTGATACACCTATTTATATAGGAGAAGGGCAAACTACATCTCAGCCATCTTTAATAGCTAAGATGATTGAACTACTAAGAATTAGAAAAGAAGATGCAGTTTTAGAAATAGGGACTGGTTGCGGGTTTCAAACAGCAGTGTTAAGTGAACTCGCCCGCGTTGTTTATTCAATAGAATACAATAATTTTTTATGTATAGAGGCTAAAGAACGTTTAAAGGGCATAAAAAATATTTTTGTTAAATGTGGGAATGGGTATGAAGGATTAAAAGAACATGCCCCTTTTGATAAGATAATACTTTCATGTGCTCCAAAAGAGATTCCTGAGCAGTTAATAGCTCAGTTGAAAAGCCCGGGTATACTTGTGGGACCAGTAGGGGAACGTTATTCTCAAACATTAAAAGTTATTACAAAGTCAGAAAAAGGAATAAAAGAAGAGAATCTTTTTTCTGTGGTTTTTGTTGAGATGGTGCAATGAGTGAAAAAATAATAGTTTCAATGTGTCTTTTAGGTATTCCCTGCAGATATAATGGGAAAGCTTTAGACAAAGCTATTAAATACAAAGAAGGGATGGTTCCTGTTTGTCCTGAGCAGTTAGGAGGGTTAAGTACACCACGTCCAAAATCATTTATTGAAGATGGTAAAGGGCTTGATGTGATTTTGAAAAGATGTAGAGTTAAGAATGAATTAGGTGAAGATGTTACTATTTATTTTCTAAAAGGCGCAGAAGAAACCTTAAAGATTACACGATTAGTAAATGCTAAAAAGGCTATATTAAAGGCTCGCAGCCCTTCTTGCGGAGCGGAGGGTGTTACTACTGCTCTTTTAAAAAAAAGTAAGATAAAGATTGAAATAATTGATCCTTGATTTGTTTCTTGTACTATTAATCTTTTTTGTTAAATCTTCTCCACTCAATAGCTTGTTTGTTTTCAGCTATTAATTCTGCTAAAAACCCTATTGAGAATAAAAGTAGTCCAGACAAAGTAAGGAGCATAACAAGATATATTAGAGGTCTCATCCCTGTATTGAAGAAAAATCGCTCTATAAGAGCAAATATTCCTATAATAATTCCTGTAAACAAGGAAACACCTCCCAATGTTCCAAATAGAAGCATAGGTTTTTGGGAGAATGATGTGAGGAGTTTTACGCTTACCATATCCAATACTCCTATTGGTACTCTTAAAATGCCAAATTTAGACTTTCCAAATCTTCTTTCAAAAAGCCTTACCTTTACTTCATCTATTCTAAATCCTTTATTATATGCGAGAACAATCATATATCTATGCCAATCTTTTCTTAAAGGAATATCTTCAAAAATTTCCTTTCTGAATGCCTTAATGGAATTCAAATCATGTACCGGAACTTTAAAAAGTATTCGAGAGAGAGCATTATATATACTGGAGACAAACTGCTTTTTATATTTTCCCTGTTTCCATCCAGTAACTATATCACTTTCATCATTAAGGATAGGTTGAACCAGATCTTTTATAGCTTTGACTTCATATTGCATGTCAGCAGGGAAGAATACAAATACATTTCCCTTCGCTTGACTAAACCCTGTTATTAATGACTGGGTTATCCCCAATCTTTTATAGTGTCTAACTTTCTTTATAAAGGAGTTTGTTTTTTCTGCTTTAAGAATTTCGCTCCATGTTTTGTCACTGCTACCGTCGTCAACAATAATGGCTTCAAATGAAAAATCGTAATTAAAAAGTTCTTTTAAGCTTTCCACTAAAATAGGGATATTGTCTTCTTCATTATTAGCAGGAATTATTATTGAAACGTCAACCATAAGATAATAATACATAATTTTGTTTATAAGTCAAGTATAAAAGTTTTTGCTTGTAAGATTTTTAAGAAAAAAACCTTTCTTGACATATAGGCGATTGTGTGTATAATAACAAACGTGGAATATAAAGAAATAAGAATCTATAGAGATGTAATAAAGCGAGTGGTAGACATAGTAGTGTCTTTTTTAATGATTCTCGTTTTTTTACCTTTGATATTGATAGCTTTTATATTAGTTTTTAGTGAGAACGGTTGGCCTGTCATATTTAAACAGAAACGGGTGACAAAGAAAGGCAGAGTTTTTAACCTTTTGAAAATAAGAAGTATGGTTAAAGATGCTGAACAGAAATTAAAGAGTAACAAAAAGCTTTATAAGAAGTATGTTGAGAATAGATTTAAGTTGAAAATAAGAGAAGATCCGCGTATATTAAAAATAGGGTACAGTTTAAGAAAGTACTCTATAGATGAGCTTATGCAAATATTTAATGTTTTAAAAGGAGACATGAGTATTGTAGGTCCGAGAGCCATGCTTGTAAACGAGATTGAACATTATAAAAGGATGTATCCTGAACTATCAGGGGAGATGGAAAAACTTTTTTCAGTAAAAGCAGGTATTACAGGACTTGCTCAAGTATCTCAATGGCAAACTCTTGATATCCCACAAAGGATAAAACTGGGTGCATACTATGCAGAAAACATAAATATTTTTCTTGATATAAAAATATTGTTGAAAACAATACTTGTTGTCTTAAAAGGGATTGATATACCTTAATGTCATTCTATGGGTGGCTTTAAACCTTATAGAGATTTCTTTAAAAGAGTACTTGATGTAGTACTTTCTATAGTTATACTTATTATTTTTTTCCCTGTAATTGTAATCTCTCTTATTCTTGTTTTTAGAGAAGATGGCTGGCCTGTATTTTTTAAGCAGGAGAGAATTACTAAAGGGAGAAGAAAATTCAGGCTTTTTAAAATAAGAACAATGGAAAAAGGTGCTGAAGAAAGATTGGAAGGAGATAAAAGGCTTTTAGAAAAGTTTTTAAACAATGATTTTCAATTGAAGATAGACGAAGATCCACGCATACTTGTGATTGGTAAATGGATTAGGCGGCACAGAATAGATGAGCTTTTTCAATTGTTCAATGTTATAAAGGGAGATATGAGTATTGTGGGCCCCCGCGCTCTTGTAGAGGCTGAGTTGAAATACTATGAAAAACGGTATCCTTATCTAAAGGATATGATTAATGAAATGCTTTCTGTGAATGCAGGTATTACAGGCTATGCTCAGGTAAAGGAGGTTTCCAATGAATATGTGGATATTGTAAAAAGAATAGAAATGAATGTATACTATGTAAATCATGTAGGAGTCTGGATTGACATTGTTACTTTACTTAAAACAATGTTTACAATGATTAAGGGGTCAAATTTTTAGATGGATAGAGTGGCTGTAATTATGAGTGTATATTTCAGGGAGCGTTTAAAAAATGTAAAGCTTGGAGTAGAAAGTATCCTTAATCAAACATATAAAGCAGTGGATCTATATATAATTGAAGATGGCGCTATACCTTTAGAGGTTCATAAGTATTTAAAGCACCTTGCTATGGAGAGAAAGATAATCCTGTACAAACGAAAAAGGAACAGAGGACTTGCACATTCCTTAAATGACCTGCTTAGAATTGTCTTAGAAAAGGATTATACATTTATAGCAAGGATGGATACAGATTTTTGTTATCCTGAAAGAATCGAAAAACAGATAAACTTTTTAAAGGAGCATCCTGATATAGATATTGTTGGAACAAATGCAATTGAAATAAATGAGAATGGAAGTGATTTTTTTAAAAAGAAATTTTCTGAAAATACGCAAGCATTAAAAGACAACATAGCGAAAAGAGTGCCAATACTACATCCTACTCTTGTAGCAAGGAGAGTGGTTTTTACAAATATAAGATATGATAAATATGATAAATATTTAACAGAGGATTACAGATTTTTTATTGATGCTCTGGCTTATGGGTTTAATCTATCCAATGTTCAGGCTTTTTTGTACAAACAGGTTCTTGATAGGCATTTTTTCATAAGAAGAAGGGGGATTAAAAGGGCACTTAAGGATATGGAGATACGCTGGTATGCTATTAAGAAGTTACATGCATACTCTTTAAAAAACTTTATTTATCTGTTTGAAATATTTGTTCTCCGTATACTACCTGCAAAAATTATGAAATGGGCCTACAAGCATTTCAGGGATTAGTTTTCTCCGGAAATATTATATTCTTTAGTTCTCCTTCGTCTTTGAGTTTTATTTTTGTTTTAAAAAAGAGGATTTTTATAGATGGTTCTGCATTTATAAGGTAATGAGCCTTTCCTTTAGCTATAATTTCCAGAAGAGAAAGAAAAATTTGTTTGTGATATATTGTTCCGGCTACAGTAACTGTAGTATCCACCGGCGGATACATCTTGAAGAATGGCTTATACCTCCCCTCACCAAGTTTTGTGTTGTTAATTGTCAGACTGTATTTTGTATCTCCAATTTGGAAAGGGAACATTCCTTTATATGTTATGTGTAAATAGAGATTAAGTTCTGTTTTTTTTATGTTGATGTCTTTTATGCGGGCATTTTTTATTTCCAGTCGCGGCAAACTGCAATTTGAGAGAATTATAAGAAAAAGAACTGCGTTTCTTTTAGTCAACACATTCGTACTCGGGAAAGAAGAATTTTATCTCTCTTTCAGGATTTTCATCTGGGGCGGCAGCATGTACTGCATTTTCAGTTTTATTGTCTCCATATAACGCTCTTATTGTCCAGGGTTCAGCTTCTTTTGGGTCTGTTTTGCCTATTTTTGTTCTTAATTGTTTAACAGCATTCTTCCCACTCAGAACAACTGCTACAATCTTGCCAGAGCTCATAAAGGTTATAAGCTTTTCAAAAAAATCTTTTCCCTTATGAATTTTATAAAATTCAGCTGCTTCTTCTTTTCTTAAATGCAGAGAACGTATGGCTTTAATTGTAAAATCCTTTTCAAGTATGGATAAAATCTCTCCTACCTTATTCTTTTTTGTGATGTTAGGTTTTATTATGAGGAGTGTTCGCTCTTCCATTTTTCAGCTAATTCTATGCCTAAATCTACAGCTTTCATATTTTCGTTTATATAACGCTCAGGTACTCTGTCTGATACAGCTTTTTTAAGTGCTTCAATGCCTATAATATTGGTAATTTTACTCATTGCTCCCAGCATTATAATGTTGCTGAATAGAGCTTTTCCAAGCACTTTCCTTGCTGTTTCAGTAAAAGGTAAAAGAATGATGTCTTTCTCTAAATCCTGGACAAGACCGAGAAAAAAACTATCGCCTATTTTAACAGTATTTTTATGTATGTGAGAATGGAATTTGTAGTATCCTTCAAAGCTCATCATAATTAATACGTCAGGATTTGTTGCATGTGGAAAGTATATTGGTTCATCACTTATTATTACCTCAGAGCGTGATGCTCCTCCTCTTGCTTCAGGCCCATAAGCCTGTGTCTGGACAACATTTTTCCCTTCAAATAAACCAGAGGCCTCGGCTACAATTATACCTGCGAGTATAATACCCTGTCCTCCTGTTCCTGTTATTCTTATTTCTTTGCGCATCCTTCTCCTTTATCTCCACAAATCCTTTTATGCTTTTCTAAGTATTCTTCTTTTTCTACATCTCTAAAAATGCCAGTTACAAACTTATTTTCTATTTCTTCCTCGTTCATTTTCTCAGCTTTTGAAAGAGGAATAGTATTTTTTTGAATCCATTTCATCATATCAACAGGTTCCACCATTTTGTTCCATCTGCCAAATAACGTTGGGCAATTGGCAATAACATCAATAATGGCAAACCCTTTCTTTTGCATTCCTTTTTGAATAAAATTGTCCATCTGCCCGGTATTTACAACAGTTGTCCTTGCAACAAAGCTTGCCCCTGCGCCAAGAGCCAGATTAACTGCATTTATAGGTTCTTCAATATTGCCGTACGGCGCAGTCGATGCTTTCATTTCTTCCGGGGTTGTTGGAGACATTTGTCCTCCAGTCATTCCATAGTTAAAGTTGTTTATTATAATCACAAGCATGTCAAGATTCCTGTGTGCTGCATGTATAAGATGGTTACCTCCAATCGCCAGCATATCTCCGTCACCACCAACTACAAGGACATTCATATCAGGGTTTGCAAGTTTAATCCCTGTAGCAGCAGGTAATGCTCTGCCGTGTAGAACATGCATGGTATCAGTATTTAAATATCCAGGCATTCTTGATGTACATCCTATTCCAGATACAAGACAGGTATTTTCTGGAAGGAGATTTAATTTTTTCATTACCCTTATGATAGACCCCATTACTATTCCTATCCCACATCCAGCACACCAGACATGAGGAAATCTATCATCCATTCGTAGAAGATCATGTACCCATGGTGTATGTGTCATAAAGCCTCCCTTATTTCGTCTGGAGATATTAGTTCTCCATCAACCCTGTGAATACCAAGAATGCTTGTTTTATCCGAGGTAATTTTTTTAACTTCTCCTTCTATTTGACCTTCATTCATTTCCACAACAACTACGAGTTTTTTACCTTTTAATAAGGTTTCTAAAGTATTGTAAGGGAAAGGCCATATAGTTCTTAATCTAATAAGTCCAAACTTGCTTTGTTCGTCTCCTTCAACCAGTTCTTTTGATGGTCTTGAGCCTGACCCGAATGTAATTATAATATTGTCTCTTTCCGGATGAATAATTTCTATATCTTCAAGAAAAGAGAGATTATCATCTATCTTTTTTCTTAAACGTTTCATTTTCCAGCGTATTTCCTCTTCTTTATTAGTAGGAAATCCGTCTTTTCTATGTGTAAGTCCTGTTAAATGTATCTTATACCCGAGACCAAACCAGGCATAGGGTGCATTGTAATTCCTTTTGTCATCATAGTGAACGTATTCTTGAGGGTCTTCATCAGGCTTTTGTCTAGAATAAACGGTTACTCGTTCAGGTATATCTATAACTTCTCTCATGTGAGCAATAAATTCGTCTAATAAAAGAATAACAGGAAGTCTTAATCTTTCAGCAATATCTATTGAACGTACTGTGAGAGAAAATGCTTCTTTAACATTTTCAGCAGAAAGAGTTATAGATGGTCTGTCTCCGTGAGACCCCCATTTTGTTTGCATAACATCCTGTTGGGTTCCTTTGGTAGGAAGTCCGGTTGAAGGTCCTCCTCTCATAACATTTACTATTAAGGTTGGTGTTTCTGTCATTGCTGCGTATCCAATACCTTCTTGCATAAGAGAGAACCCTGGTCCAGATGTAGCAGTCATAGATTTAACCCCTGCAGCACTGGCTCCAATAATGGAAATTATACTTGCAAGTTCATCTTCCATCTGTATAAATTTCCCGCCTCTTTTTGGCATATTAGAAGCCATATATTCTGCAATTTCTGTTGATGGGGTAATGGGATATCCTGCAAAAAACCTAACGCCGGCTAATAAAGCAGCTTCTGCACAGGCTTCATTTCCAGAAAATAATTTTTTCATGCCACCTTCTTTTCTTTATATATGAAAATTGCAAAATCAGGACAGTGGTATTGACAAAGAAAACATCCGATGCAACTTTTCTCATCTTTTACGTAGACTTTCATATCTTCTCCTATAGCCAGAACATCTTTTGGACAGAAATAAACGCATAATTCACATCCTTTACATAATTGAGGAAATATCTGTACGACAGAA
>JALVRC010000009.1:0-3620 GCA_027025255.1 Caldifarciminota bacterium | reverse complement strand
TAAGTTTCTCCATAAG
This sequence comes from Caldifarciminota bacterium, assembly GCA_027025255.1. Taxonomy (GTDB): domain Bacteria; phylum Hydrothermota; class Tepidihabitantia; order B3-TA06; family JALVRC01; genus JALVRC01. The sequence continues at coordinate 3,604 of JALVRC010000009.1, read as the reverse complement.
AAGGTTAACTATTTCAGCTGGTTCAGAGGCAACGGGTATACCTGCATTCTCTAAATGTCTAACTTTGTCTTCTGCTCTACCAGAAGTCCCTGAAATAATTGCTCCTGCGTGTCCCATTCTTTTGCCTTCCGGAGCAGTTCTTCCCGCTATAAATGATACGACCGGTTTTTTAAATTCTTGTTTTATGTAGGAAGCTGCATCTTCTTCAGCGCTTCCCCCAATTTCTCCTATAAGAACAACTGCTTCAGTTTCAGTGTCATTATTAAATTCTTTTAGAATACTTATAAAATTGCTGCCAATAATGGGATCCCCTCCAATGCCTATACATGTACTTTCTCCCAGTCCGCTTTTAGTTATATGGCTTACAATCTCATACGTAAGTGTTCCAGATCTGGATATCACACCTATCTTGCCCTGTTTGAAGATGGAAGAAGGCAGTATTCCGACTTTTGCTTTACCTGGAGAAATTAGTCCAGGGCAATTAGGCCCAATAATGCGAGTGGATTTGCCTTCAATATATGTCATAATTCTTGCCATATCATGTACAGGAACCCCTTCTGTAATAATAACAATAAGCTCTATGCCTGCATCTATCGCTTCTATCACTGCATCATACACGAAAGGTGCCGGAACAAATATAATAGAAGTATCAGCATTCGTTTTTTCTGCGGCTTCAAAAACCGTATTGAATACCTCTACATTTTCAACCTTATTTCCTCCTTTCCCTGGTGTGACGCCTGCAACTATATTTGTACCATATTCTAACATTTTAGATGTATGAAAAGAACCATCACGACCCGTTATCCCCTGTACAAGAACTCTGGATTTTTTATCGATTAAAATAGACATTTAAACTCCTTTTGCTAATTTTATAGATAGTTGAGCACCCTCTTTCATTGAAGAGACTGTATGTAAACTTGTCCCTTCCAAAAGAGCCTTGCCCTCTTTTTCATTTGTCCCTGTGAGCCTTATAACTATTGGTAGTTCAATATTGATTTTTTTTATAGCTTGGAGTAGTCCCTTTGCAATATCATCGCATCTTGTTATTCCCCCAAAAATATTTATAAATATAGATTTTACGTTTTTATCCCTCGTGATAATTTCAATTGCATCAATCATTTTTTGTGGTCTTGAAGAGCCTCCTACATCCAGGAAATTAGCAGGATTCCCTCCATATTTTTTTATAAGGTCCATTGTTGCCATGGCAAGACCTGCTCCATTGACTATACATCCAACATTACCGTCAAGCTTTATATAAGAGAGGCCTTTTTCTTTGGCTTCGTGTTCTATCTTCTCATCTCCTGATAGGGTTCTATAAGCCTCCCAATCTTTATGTCTAATCATGGCGTTGTCATCAATTATCATCTTTGAGTCTATGGCATAAAAATCCCCTTTAGGTGTTATTACAAGAGGGTTGATTTCTGCCAAAGTAAGGTCATTTTCTCTAAATAGAGTGTAAAGTTTTAAGATAATTTTAGAAAGTGCTGATATGTTTTCTTTGGGGATGTTTAGGAAAAATCCAACTTCACGTGCGTGATAAGGCAAAAGACCAATAAGAGGATTGATATGTAGAAATAGTATTTTTTCTGGAGATTCCTTGGCAACTTGTTCAATTTCCATTCCACCTTCTCCTGAAGCCATTAATGTAAAGCCATTATTTTCTCTATCCAGTACAATACTTAGATAAAATTCTTTTTCAATATTCACTGCTTGAGTAACACATACTATTTCTACTTTTTCACCTTTTATTGTCATTCCCATTATTTCTTTGAAATATGTCTCCATTTCTTCATGGTTATGTGCAAGTTTTACTCCTCCAGCTTTTCCTCTACCTCCTACATGAACCTGTGCCTTTACTACAACAGGGTAGCCCAAATCGTCTGGCATATTCTTAAGCTCACTAACGCTTTTTAATACATGGCACTTTTCCACTGGTATACCATACCTATGAAATACCTCTTTTCCTTGATACTCAAGTAATTTCACATATACCTCTCTTTTTTGGGTTCATATTACGCATTTTAAATAGAATGTCAAGAAATAGAATAGTATCTTTTTGAGAAATTTTCACATATTTTAATTTATTGGAATGTAGAACGGGGAAGAAAGGTTTTTCTTCCCCGTGAGAATTTTGTTTTATGGTATGATTAATTTTTTTAAGAGAGTACGTTCATTTGTAATAATCTTAACAAAGTATAGACCAGTATTTAAATCTTTGAGAGATATTTCCTTTGCTCCATTGCCTTTGATTTCTTTTGTTTTTGTACCATCAATACTGAAGATTAAAACCTCCCATTTAGAAGCATTAATATGTATTGAGCCATTAGTTATTTCAGCAAAATTATCAATTTTATTTTCTACTATTCCTAAATTTGTGGAGCTCATGTTATAATATGTGTCTTTTGTTACGATGAATCTTGCATTTAATTCTTCTCCTTCTGTATATTCATCAGTAGCTTTGATTTTAAATGGCTTGGCATCATTTTTATAGCTTTCTCCTTGCCCAATATTATCACTTACATCTACAATAGAATCAATAAGTTGTATATGAGGATTGTTAGCATCCATCATTAGTTTTATGTCTTTTACAGATGCATCTCCATTATTTGTAACCGTAACAAAGACTTCTGCTTCTTCTCCTGGTTCGAGTTTGCCATTATCATTTGCATCCTTCATATTACTGTATACAATTTCCATATTATATGGTTTGACAACATCACACATATTAGCCTGGTAAACAGACATAGTGTTATCATTAATGTCGTCTTGCATAAATACGACTACATTGCAACTTTCAGGGTCAACAACATGGTAGAGTTCGTCCGGGTTTAAACCTTCAGGAAAATATATAGTATCCTGTATAGTATAGTCAAATTCAAGTATGGTATCTGCTGCAGGTGCAAGAGTGATTGTAGAGCCCCATGCAGATGGATACATATCAAGCATCGCATGATTATGTTCGTTAACTCCATTAGGAGCATGATATTCCACACCATCTATAGTTATTGCAACACGAAGTTGAGCTTTGATTTGATCTGCTGTATCAGAAACTATATGTACCATGATAGAACCTGTTTTTCCGTAATCGTCAGCTTTTAGGGCTGACACATTATTTTTTGTATAAACATCTATAAATACAGGGGCAGGAATAGAGTGGAAATCGTCAACAACTGACTCCCATGACCCACTACTTCCCTGATCTGTTCCGTTTACAAAAAGATGGGGTACATAGTTGTTTCCATAGTAATTATTTCTTGATTTGTTGTCATTTGGGTTGTTCCAGTAAAAAGGATCACTTCCATCTCCAGGCCACCATACGTGATAACAAATAGGGACAAGGTAGTCGTAATTGTTTGCCATTTGATCAAAGTGGGCATCAGCATTTTTGCATGGACCACATGTCGTAGATGTTAATAGTTCACCCAGTACTTTTCTCTCTGCTCCATATGTTAGAAGCATTGATATTAGAGTTAGAAAAACGATTTTTTTATACATACAACCTCCTTAGATTGAATAAAAATATACATAAATAAATGGAAAGGTCAAGAGCAAAAAACTTGACTTTACCATAAACACTTATATAATAGATAGAAAGTATAAATAG
>JALVRC010000008.1 GCA_027025255.1 Caldifarciminota bacterium | reverse complement strand
CAATCCTAAAACCTGACAAGGATATTCCTGAAGGCAGCAAAATTTCATGATATTTGATGTTCATGCGCATATTGAAGCTCCAATTTACGATAGGGATAAAAACGTCGTAATTAAAAGAGCACAAGATGCACACGTTATTAAAATACTTAATATCGGCTGGAACGTTGAAAGTTCAATTAAATGCATTAAAGATAAAACTTCTAATCTTCTTCCTGCTGTTGGGATACATCCATCAGAAATTAATACCTCTCTTGAAGATATAAAAAAGATAGAAGAGCTCTCAGATGCTGCTTTTGCAATTGGGGAAATTGGCTTAGACTACTATCATAAAGATTTTGACAAAGACCTTCAGGAAAAATTTTTTGAAAAACAGATAGAAATCGCACTAAATAAACAAAAGCCTGTGATTATCCATTCAAGAAAAGCAGAGGCAAGATGTATTGAAATAACAGCTACCTACCATTCATTAAAAGGTATATATCATAGTTTTACCGGTGAAAAGCACCTTATAAAAAGAATCCTTGATCAGGGATTCTATATATCATTTAATGGTATGATATTTAAATCAACCAATACTGCAGAACTTGTTCAGTATGTGCCTATTAACAAACTGTTAGTAGAGACTGATGCCCCTTACCTGACACCACCACCCCAAAAAGGCAGGAATGAACCAGCATACATTGTTCATACGTTTAAAAGAATTGCCAGCATAAAAAAAATTGATATTGACCATCTTAAAGAAATAGTTTTTAAAAATAGCACTTCCCTTTTAAATGCGTGATCCACTTGGAAGACATTACATTACACAAAAAAAATATGCAGAACGTTTCGTAGAAGCGCTTAATCCTTCTGAAAAAACTATTGAGGTAGGAGGAGGAAGAGGCGCTATTACAACAATCCTTATAGATAAAGGAATCTCTCCTGTTGTTATAGAACGAGATAAGAGAAATGCCGCATTTCTCTTATCAAGGTTTAAAGGCAAGGCTGAAATAGTATGTACAGACATATTAAAATATAATTTAAAGCAATATAGGAGTGTTTCAATTATAGCTAACTTACCGTTCTCTATATCAAAGAAATTCTTTCTATATCTTCTTTTAAACAGCAGCATTATTAAACATGCTGTAGTAAGTTTTCAAAAAGATTTTTTTCTTAAACTTACTGCTGCACCTAACAGTACTAACTACTCAATACTTTCTATACTATACCGTTTATTTGTTGACGGGAAAAAACTGTTTGATATTCCTAAAACTGCTTTTTATCCTGAACCATCAGTCCTTACTACTGTAATATCTCTAAAATTTAAGGATAATTTTAATGAGAACTTTCTTAATTTTTTAAAAAAGGCATTTTCAAGACCTCATAAAAAACTCTATAAAAATCTTTTTATGTTAAAACAAACAACAGTATATACAGAAGAAATTTTAAACAAAAGAGCTATAGAGGTAAAGCCTTATGAATATTTCTCTATGTTTAATTCTTTTTTTAACTAATACAAACTTCACATCCTATGCATATTTTAATAATGATTACAGCTATTATAGAAATTATCTAACATATAGTATTGGAGACATGAACTCCCTTAATATAAGATACTATATGTCAAAGGGCTCAAGTTTCTATCTATTACAGTCAAATTATACAACAAATGTTTACCAGGTATATGATGACTTTATTAAAAGTATCTTTATTGAGGTAATCCCTATAAAATATTTATATAGTAATATAACATTAAAAACCTCTGATTTAAACTATGTAATAAATGAAAAGAACGACACAGCAAGTATAACCTATCCATATTATAAATCAAAAGAAATGAACATTTCGCAAAAGATATCTACCTGGTATAAATTTTATAACTATACATACTTCAGACAAATCTCTTTTAAAAATGCGGGCTATCCACTTGATACAACAAGTTTTTTAAGTGAACAGGCACTAACCTACTATCACAGTTTTAATTTCTTTTTTTATGATGATTCTTTAAAAATACTATCATACTATGAAACAGAACAAAATATAACTAAAGACACAACCTCAATATCCTTTGTTTTTTCAAAAAATAAAAACATTATCTTGCCACTTCCTCTCAATTATAGTTTAAAAATAGAACCTTCAATATCTAAAAGTAAAGATATAGTTTACGAAGATACAACCAATATAACTGCAACCAACGTCTTTATGAAATTTATTGGAAGATGTAAAAACTTCTATTTTTACAATAACGGCATTACCATGATATGTAATCAATTTCGTCATAGCCGGCTTCAAGACAAAAATTGGAATCTCCAAATAACTAACGGGCAAATCATTAATGGGGGACAAACTTGTCTGACGATAAAGAATACCTTAGATAGTGTGGAGCATATACGATTGTTTGAAGAAACTTATGTGTTACTCCGTCTTTATGAATTAAAAGAGGAAGATGACAATCTCA
>JALVRC010000007.1 GCA_027025255.1 Caldifarciminota bacterium | reverse complement strand
AATATAGTATATGAGAAAAGAACTTTTAGGAAAACCTATAGCGGAAAAAAAGTACGCTGAATTACAAGAAAGAATAAAATTATTAAATAATAAAAAAACTGAACCCAAACTTATGCTTTTAAGATTTAGAAATGATTTTTCTTATTACAATAGTGCTATTATAAAGACAGCTAACAAATTGAATATTAAAACTGAAGAAATATACCTACCTCAACATAAAAAAGATATAGAACATACAATAGAGATTCTAAACAAAGACAGAACAATTCATGGCATACTTCCTGAACTTCCTATAAGTAAAGAACTGGATGAAAGATGGTTTCTTTCTCTAATTTCTCCACTAAAGGATGTAGACTGCTTAACTCCTTATAATCTTGGTCTATTAATTCACGGAGAAGTCAATTTTTTCCCAAATACTCCAAGGAGCATTATAACAATTCTTGATAATTATAATATTGATACAATGGGAATGAATACAGTAATTGTTGGAAGAAGTCTTGAAGTAGGTATTCCTCTTGCAAATATACTTGTAAATAAGAAACTCAATAGACACGCTACTGTAACTGTTTGTCATTCTAAAACACGAAACTTACTTAGTTATACAACCAACGCAGACATATTAATAATAGCAGTAGGGAAGGCAAACTTTTTTAGGGCTCACATGGTAAAAGAAGAAAGTATTATAATTGATGTCGGAACAAATATAGTTGAAGACAATGGCAAAAAAGTTCTTGTTGGAGACGTTTTTTATCAAGAGGTTAAAGAGGTTGTAAGGGCTATAACCCCTGTACCTGGAGGAGTAGGACCTGTAACCATAGCAATGTTATTGGAAAATGTAGTTATAGCTGCTGAAAGAAATGTGGCTTAAAAAATTTAAAAATATAAAAAATGAGATAGATGTATGGATAGAAGATTTCTTTTATAGATTTCCTGATTACTATACAGAAAAGTATCATTATATTCTTTTCCCCGGAGGTAAAAGAATAAGACCTATTCTTACTCTCTTATCTGCAAAAAGTATAGATAGGAAGAATTATAAGAAGGTACTTCCATTAGCCAGCGCAATAGAAATAATGCACAATTTTACTCTTGTACATGATGATTTACCAATGATGGATAACGATAGGGAAAGAAGAGGCAAACCTACGCTCCATGTAAAATATAGTGAACACACAGCATTACTCGTAGGAGATGGAATGATAATTAAATCACTCCAGGCACTTAATGAACTTGACTTAACAAAAGATCACTTTAAAAAACTTCTAAATAAATTCTACTCTACCCTTATATGCATTATTGAAGGACAGGGGATAGAAATGGATATGAGAAAGAAAAATGCTACCATTGGGAAAAAGGACATTAGAACTATTGTTAAGAAAAAGACTGCGTGCCTTTTCGCCTTTTCCATGTGGGCAGGCGTATTTGCAGTTAATCCGTACTTTAAATATTTAAAAGACATCTATGATATAGGTATGTTTATAGGCATGGCTTTTCAAATAAAAGACGATTTAATGGATAGAAAGAGTAACGAATTTGGCTATCACTTATTATACGGAGAAAAAAAAGCAGAAAAAATAATGAAAAAATATACTGACTATATTGTGAATAAATTGAAAAATCTTTCAGATGAATGGCAATGGATACTTACACTTAAAGATTTTCTTTTAACAAGGACGTTATAGTATGTATCTTGAAAATATTAATGACCCAAAGGATTTAAGACAACTAAGTCTTAAAGAATTGAGAATTCTTTCAAAAGAAATAAGGAACTATATTATTGGCATTGTATCAAAAAACGGAGGGCACTTAGCTCCCAATCTTGGTACACTCGAACTCACAATAGCTCTGCATTATCATTTTAATACTCCTTTTGATAAACTTGTATGGGATGTAGGACATCAAGCGTACACACACAAAATATTAACAGGAAGGAGAGAAGCATTTAAAACCTTAAGAAAATTCGGCGGGATTAGTGGCTTTTTGAAAAGGGATGAAAGTATATACGATGTGTTTGAAGCCGGACATGCAGGTACCTCTCTATCAGCAGCAGCTGGATTAGCAACAGCAAGAGACCTTAAACATAAAGACTACAAGGTAGTTGCTGTAATTGGAGACGGAGCACTTATCAGTGGTATGGCTCTTGAAGCTCTCAATCATATTGGAGCCTCTAATACAGATATTACTATAATCCTTAATGACAATAAAATGTCTATAGGAAAAAATCCAGGAGCTATCTCAAAATACCTCAATAGATTAATTACATCCAATATTTATAAAAATATAAGAAATAAGATATGGAATTTTATTTCAAAAACAAGCAAACAAAAACGTGCCCTATACAGAAAATGGGGGAGATTTTTTGAACGCTTACTTAAAATGCTTTTTATGCAGGCAAGCCTATTTGAAGAACTTGGCTTTCACTATTTCGGACCTGTTGACGGACACTGCATTAAAGATCTTCTGGAGATTCTAAAAAGGGTTAATGGTTATAGCGGTCCTATCCTTATACATGTTGTAACTGAAAAAGGACATGGATATAAAAAGGCTGTAGAAGATCCTGAGAAATATCATGGCATTAAACCTGCTGTTAACAATCCTACAAAAATATCAAATTCACCACCTGAAACGTATTCATCAGCATTTGGTAAATATATGATAGAATTTGCCAGAAAAGACAATAAGATTATTGCTCTTACAGCTGGTATGGCACTTGGAACAGGCCTAAAAGAATTCAGAGAAGAATTCCCTCTTAGATTCTTTGATACAGGAATTACTGAAGAACATACGGTAACATTCAGCGGGGCTTTAGCCTTAGAAGGGTTCAAACCTGTTTTTGCTGTGTACTCAACATTCCTGCAAAGAGGATATGACCAAATTATACATGACGTAGCCTTACAAAAACTACCAGTTGTCTTTGCACTTGACAGAGCCGGACTCGTTGGCGCAGACGGACCGACTCATCATGGAACATTTGATATATCATACCTTCTCCCTATACCTAATACAGTTATAGCTGCTCCAATGGATGCCATAGAGCTCAAAAATCTCCTATACACAGCTATTAATTACTCAAAAGGTCCATTCTTCCTCAGGTATCCAAGAGATAAAATAGACAAAATAAACACAGCCCCACCAAAAACAATACAAATTGGTAAATGGTCCATTTTAAAACACGGTAAAGATGGAGTAATAATAGCTACTGGCTCAATGGTCAAAACGGCAAAAGTAGTAATCAATGCTTTAAAAGAAAGAGGAATTGAACTTATGCTTATTAATGCAAGATTTATTAAACCTGTAGACATCAACATGATAGAGGAAACAATCAACCAGTTTTCAAAGATTTTTACCATAGAAGAAAACGTTTTTACAGGAGGATTTGGAACATACTTAAAAACCTACGTCCCCTCCATTACCCAGATTTTTGCCCTGCCAGATAAATTCATAGAACAAGGCAGTAGAACCGAACTTCTTAGATTGGTTGAATTAGACAAAGAATCTATCGTAAGGAGAATACTATCCTTCTTTTAATCTTTAATTTATCAATAACAACCAGTACCAGTAATTACGAGAAAATATTTATTGATAAAGAAAAAGGTCTTGTATTTATAGAAAGATGGTATGATTCTATTTTTCTGGGCATAGACTCCATACTTACAATAGATGAATACTTTAACAATAAATTAAGCGAAGATTTAAAAGAAGCCTGGCTTAAGAGCTCCTTTGCAGAAGACTCAACCGGATACTATGCTTACGAAGGTCTTGTACCTGATATCCCTTTACCTGGGCTTGGGGATTCAAGAATAAGGGTTGATGGAGGAGATGATATAACATTTGGTGGTTCTAAAGATATATATGAGAACAACGAGAATCACGGATTCTTACCTGATTTACTTTTAAAACAGGACCTAAAGGTAAATTTAACAGGAACTATCGCAAGAAAAACAAAGGTAAGAATAGATTATAATGCAACAAATATGCTTGAAAGTGATAATAAAATCATGGTAGGCTATACTGGAGATGAAGATGAAATAGTAAAAAAGCTTGAGGCTGGAGACGTAAGTCTTAGCCTTCCAAAATCATATTATATGAGCTCTCTACCTGCCCATAAAGGGCTTTTTGGAATAAACGCTCAGTTCCAATTAGGGCCAATTGACATGTATGCTATAGCCTCACGGGAAGAAGCATTATCTGCTGCAAAAGAATTTACGGGTACGGTTGAGAAGGATAGTATTTCAATATATGATACATATTTTTCAAGAAATAAGTACTTCTTTATATTCTATAAAGGAATGAATGTACACCTATCAGATTCTTTATACATTACCTCACTACATCTATTTAAAAGCCACACCGGAGCTCCTCCTCAAGATAAAATAATCTTCAAAGGCATTGCAACTGTATGGCCTTCTGTTCCTGATAGTGTTCCTACTGAAGGAGAGAATACATCTGATAGGAAAGAAGGAGACTTTATTGAAATTGACCCACAACAATTTAGATACGATAAGTATACTGGATTTCTTGAACTCATGAGTCCATTACAGGATAATTACTCTCTTTCTGCTGTATGTTCTTTATCCAATGGAACAACTATAGGTGGCAACTTTGTAAGTGAAGGCAATGATTCTGCCCTTGTTATGCTCATGATATGGCCTGACCTTCCGGATACAACATCAAAACTCTGGAATAATCAATTAAGAAATATCTACCCCTTAACAAGTACACCCAGCGGAGATATAAGTGTAAAAATAATAAGAATAGACCCAGGTGGTACGTACACTGAAAAAGAAACAGATGGTCCTTTTAAAGATTCAAGTTTCGCCTATATACTTGGAATTGATCCCAACAATGACGGCAAACTCGCCTATCCTCAATACGATGCAGCACGGAATATAATTATATTCCCATCTGCTACTCCGTTTCAGGATAGTATGTTATCTATTAAGGATTCCATCCTTTATAGGAAGCATGATCTCACGTCAGGAGACGGAAAAAGATACATGATAGTACTAACTTATACGAAAGAGACAGACAAATTTAACCTAAATGCCTTTGATATTATCAAAGGTAGTGTAAGGATGATAGTCAACGGTGAAGAATGGAAAGAAGGTGTAGACTTTACAGTGGATTACTTTGACGGGACTGTAACTCCTAAAAGACCTATATCTCCAGGAGACGATATAAAAATAACATACGAATCTCAATCATTTTCATTCGGCTCTGAGAAAGTGCTCGCCGGCACGAGAATAGAATCAGAGCCTTTTACAGGAATGAGACTGGGATTTGGTGGAGTTATAAGAACGGTTAAAAAAAGTGCCTCTTTTAGGCCTCAGTTAGGAGAAGAATCATTTACAAGAGCATTAACAGAACTCAACATTGGTTATAATAAAGATTTGACCGGACTAACACATTTCATTGATAAACTTCCCTTTATAAGCACTGATAAACCCTCACATGTTTCACTAAAGTTTGACGCAGCCATGTCTTTTCCAAACCCCAATGTAATGAATATTGCCTCAGTGGAGGATTTTGAGGGAAGTAAAGAAACAAGAAATGTAGATATGAAAGCTGCTTACTTTTACGAAATATCTCTCCCGTACGGTAAAGATACACTAAACTATTCAAGAAACAAAATCTTTAAAAAGAATGTCACAGTTTCAACAAAAGAAGTATATGGCTCTCAATCTTCCAGCTCATATAGGACAGATTCTAAAACAGCTCTTCTTTTACGTTTTGGGCTTGATAGCACTATAAACTATACCGGAGTTATGAGATGTATAAATACTACAGGAGAAAATATTGAAGGGCTTGATAATCTTGAGATTGTTTATAAATCAATATCAAATAGAGGAATATTGCATATAGATTTCGGGACAAACATACCTGAAGATCAATTAAGACTTAATAAAAATGGCGAGATTATTGGTCTTGAAAAAGAAGATACAGAGGACAAAAACAACAATAACAGGCTTGACAAACTTACTGAAGATACTGGACTTGATGGGATTAAAGGAGATGACAAAAACTCAGTTGAAGGCGATGATGGAAATGATGATTATTCTCTTGAAAATAATCCAGGAGGGACAGAAGATAATGATTTTTTTGATACAGAAGATTTAAATAAAGACGGAGGTTTTAATGAAAGAGGTAATGACTATTTTACATTACAGATAGATCTTAGCTCATCAAACTTTATAACAGAACTTGAGAATGGGTGGAAACTACTACGTATACCTTTAAATGATTCAAGCTTAATTCAAACAATCGGTAATCCTATAAGAAAGAAGATTGTCTATACAAGAATATGGATAGAAGGGAATAAAGGTATTGATACCCTAATACTATACTCTATGGAATTTAACGGGACAAGCTGGAAAAATCCCCATGTTTTTACATACGACTCCACATCTTCTCAAACTGATACATCTGAAATTGTTCATGTATCAAGAATCACCAAATATAACTACAGCGGTTATACATCTCCATATTCTGTTGCTGATACTGTAGAAGAAGCCTCTCTATCTTTAACATTCTCAAATATTAAAAAAGGACACGGAGTTATAATTTCAAAGTATGATTATAACTATAAAGATTTTAGAATGTATAAACGTATAAAGTTCTATATACACAAAGGGAAATCTGACCCATACATTTTTATAAGATTTGGTACGGATTCATTAAACTATTATCACTACACTACAAAAATTTCCACTGGAGAAAGGCTTTTATATGGTGACGGCAATTGGTACGAGTTTTCCATGCCAGTAGATAGCTTAGCTATGATAAAGGTAGAAGCAGAAAAACAATTACATTCAGCTTATTATGAAAGGAACGGATTCGGTGTAGAAGGCACTCCTTCTTTTTCAAGTATAAGATACATGGCTATTGGTGTAGAGAACAGGGATGATGAGAATCTAACAGATGAAATATGGATTGATGATATACGACTTACAGATGTAAGAAAAAATGCAGGAAAATCTTATACTGCAAGTTTCAATTTAAGACTGGCAGACATATCTACATTCAATATTAGAAATGTAAGACAGGATGGCTATTTTATTGGCTTTACTGAACCAAATGAAGTACGGAACGGGAACAACAAAGACAATATCAGTCTTTCATTGGGGATAAACCTTGAAAAAATTGGCTTAAACAAAACAGGAATATCTCTTCCTTTAAGTTATACCTATTCAACCTCAAAAAGTTCAATGATTTTTTCACCGTTGTATCCAGATTATATAATGCCTGACTCAGAAAGTGTAAACTACAGAAATGCAAATGAAAGTCAGGGGTTTAGCCTGAGCTATTCAAAAAAGAAATCCAGGAATCCTCTATTTAACTATACTATTGACAACATTAGAGCCAATATCAAAGGAGATAAACGCTGGGCTACATCTAATGGAGGATTATATATGGATAGTTCTTCTTCCTTTTCTTATAACACGAAATACACATTAGAAAAAGATTTTTATATAAAGATATTCAAACAAAAATATCGTTATCTTCCGCACAGAGTTATGCTTCAGATTGATGGGAGTAAAAGGTTATCTAAAAATTTTTCTCGTGCGAGTTTTGATTCTTCATTCACATTAACAACTATGGATAAATTTAATAGAATGAACCTTAACGCAGCAGAATACTTTTCACCGTTTAAATATTTTGACAATAACATCAATCTGGGTTATAACTTTGACCTTAATGATAGAACAGACACGATATTAAGTATACCTATTGGCTACGAAGGGTCCCAATTATCTTCTTCATGGACAATAAAGAATATTGATCTAAAAGGTTTCGGAAAATATTATTTTAATGCTAGGACACACTTTAGTGACGATTTTAGAAAAGAAATAAGAGCGGATAGCCTATATCACAACTATGCAAACTCGTTTAATGTCTCTGTAAACATAACAAATATTAGCATTGCAGAAATTATACGGGGCAAAGACCAGCTAAAAACAATAAAGAATGATTCTACTACAAAAGACTCAACCACTCACCCTCTTTCATCTATACTAAAGTTTTATAAAGATGTAACAGGATTTTTAAAAATAATAAGGCCAATTAGTGTAAACCTTACCTACAATCAGCACTCTTCATATCCTTCAATTAACCAATCCATACCCGACATTTACAAACTTGGAATTATTGACACACTACCATTTGAATCACGCACTAATTGGAATAGAGGGAAGACCTATTCTACCTCTGCCAATACCGGACTTACATATAAAGAATGGAGTTTGATGCCATCTATCTCTGCATCAAGAAATATTTCGGCTACAAGCTCTATGATATCCATATCAGATCATTTTGACCTTCCTCGGCTGGATATAAATTATTCAGGGCTATCCAGATATCTAAAAGCCTTATTCTCATCCATACAATTAAGAACCTCATATGCAAGAGGGTTAGGAAGATCAGGAACAATAACCAATGATAGTATAAATTTCAATGCATTCTCAGAAACTCATAACCTCTCACCTTTATTAGGACTTTCTGGAAGTTTCAAAAACAGTCTTGGATTTAACGTTAACGTTAACTATTCCTTTACCAATAATACTTCCTACTCCGTGATGGGAGAAGTATTAGACAAAGACATCAATGCAGGTGTAACCGGAAATTTTACTTACTCCTTCCGAGAAGGTCTCTCAATCCCTATATTAAAAAAACTTCATATTAAGAATAATATTTCTACTGTACTTGATTTATCTTACACAAAACATAAAAAAACCAGAACAATCTATTTAAGCGAACCAACTATTGTAAACCTGGAAGATATCTATAGCGTTAAACTGAATGCAACATATCAATTTTCTCGTTCTCTAACAGGAGGCCTGGACTTTGGTGTTAGAAAACACTTAGATCCCAATAGTGTCCTTGGAAATAAAACATCCGTCGATGTAAATGTCCATGTTAACTTCAAATTTTAAAAAAAGATTAGAAAACATCTTTTTAATAGGCAGTATAGTTCTATTCAGTATTACAATAGGGAAAAAAGTTTTAAGCATTGAAAAGAATAACAGCATAAAAGTAAAATTTAAGAAGCAGGTCTCATTTATTGATTTAAATACTGCTACAAAAGAAGAACTATCTTGTTTACCCGGAATTGGTCCAAAAATTGCCGAAAGAATTATTACCTATAGGAACTTACACGGAAGGTTTAAGAGTAAAGAAGATATTAAAAAGGTAAAAGGGATAAAACACAGGCTATTTAACAGAATAAAAAAATATATAGGGGTTAGAAATGGGAAGATTAATGGGCATTAATTTTAAACGTAAATTTGTTGGGATATCAATAAGTGACAAAACTCAATCTTTCGCATGGCCTAAAGAAGTTATAAAATATACGCAATTCATACCACTTATAAATAGGATAAAACAAATTGCAGAACAAGAAAAGATTGTAAAGATTATTGTAAACCTCCCCCAACAAAATACAATGCTTTACTTTAAGGTCGTCTCTTTTACTCATCAGTTAAGAAAACATGTTAAAATACCTGTTATACCTGTAACCTTTCCCTATGCTCAAAATATTGTTGAAAGTATAATTCCTACAAACACACGAAAAAAAGAAAAAATAACAGAAAAACTGCTATCTGCAATTATACTGCAAGACTATATCAACCAGAAACATGTCTAAAAAAATCACTCTTTTATTACTTGTACTTTTTATGAGCTGTTCTGTAAAAAAAGGCGAAGAAATAGAAGTATATATTCCTGAGAATATTAGTGCAGATAGTGCTATTCAGATTCTAAAAAACAAGTCAGTAGTGAAAAATAAAATAATTTTTAAATTCCTTCTCATACTTACAGGAAAAGACAAAAGCATAAAAAGCGGATTATACAAAATTAAACAGAATGAAGAGTACGCCAAAATAATTAAAATAATCTCCGAAGGGAAAGAGATGCTTATTCCTATAACAATACCAGAAGGGAAAACCTTAAAAGAAATTTTAAGAATTATACAGAAAAGCAATATTGTAGATAGCCTTGAACTCTACACGTATGTTAACAATTATGATGTTAAAAAAAATCTAAATATTAATCTACCTTCTTTAGAAGGATTATTATTCCCTGATACATATTATTTTTCTAAACATTCTTCTGCAAAATCAATAATAACCTTGATGATAAAAAGGTTTTTATACGTCTTAAAAGAACTTAAATGTAAGAATGAATTTATAGATACAGCCGTGATCATTGCATCACTTGTTGAAAAAGAGGCAATGGTGGATAGAGAAAGAGCAATCATTGCCGGTGTTTTTTACAATAGATTAAAATTGGGCATGAAATTAGAATCATGCGCAACTATTGAGTATATTTTGCCAGAACATAAAGAAAGGCTTTTATTTAAAGATCTCAGTATTGACAGTCCATTTAATACGTATAAGTATTCTGGCTTACCACCAGGACCAATATGTTCTCCCGGCAGTCTATCAATATACGCAGCACTCAATCCGGCCAAACATGACTATTTATTCTTTGTATCAAAAGGCAATGGTACTCATTATTTTTCAAAAACCGTAAGAGAACATGAACGTATGAAGAGGAAATTTTTAATAAGGAGATAGTATGCAAAAATATTATATATTTGTCATAAATCCAGGAGGGGGTTCTTCAAAAATAGCTTACTTTGTTAATAATGAGCTTATAAAGAGAGAAACGCTACGACACCCTCCACATGAGCTCCTATCATATAGTAGGACTATAGATCAATTAAGCTATAGGTACAGAGCCATAAAAAAAGCAGTAGAAGAATGGAACATAAAAGAACTCAATGCAGTAGTAGGAAGAGGAGGGCCTTTCAAACCCCTAAAAAGCGGCACTTATAGAGTAAACGACATAATGATAAATGATATTTTAAAAGGACGTGTTTTAGCTGACCATCCTTCAAACCTGGGCGCTCTTTTAGCACAAAGACTTGCAAATACTTTTAATACGAATGCTTATATCGTTGATCCAGTAAGTGTTGATGAATTTATTCCGGAATCACGCATTTCAGGTATGCCTGAGCTTGAGAGGAAAAGTCTTTCACATGCCTTAAACATGAAGATGGTTATGAAACTATACGCAGAAAAACAGAAAACTGATATAACTAAACTTAACCTCATAGTTGTCCATCTCGGAACAGGTATAAGTATTGGCGCTATGAGAAAAGGGCAACAAATTGACGTAAACAATGCAAATGACGGTGGGCCATTCTCTCCACAGAGAACCGGAAGTCTTCCTGTAACTCAACTGGTAAAACTTTGTTTCTCAGGTAGATTCAGTAAGGAAGAAATGCTAAACAAAATAACCAGGCAAGGAGGCTTCCTTGCATATTTAGGAACAGATATGCTATCAGATGTCGAGAAAATGGTGAATAAAGGTGATAAACAGGCAGAGATTGTTTACAATGCAATGATTATACAAATAGCTAAAGAAATAGGGGCTATGGCTGCTGTATTAGAAGGAGATGTTGATGCCATTCTAATAACCGGAGGGATGGCACACTTTCCTGATTTTGTAGCTAATATTAAGAAAAAGGTATCTTTTATTACAAATCAATTCTTTGAATACCCTGGAGAACATGAACTCGAAGCATTAGCCTTTGGAGCATACAGGGTACTAATTGGAAAAGAGGAGGTGAAAACTTATGAATAAAGCTTTTTTATCGGGAGATGAGGCTATAGCACGTGGTGCCTATGAGGCAGGTGTTAAGGTTGCGGCTGCATATCCTGGTACTCCCTCTACTGAAATACTTGAGACTGTCTCACAGTATGAAGAAATATATTCAGAGTGGTCTGTCAATGAAAAAGTTGCATTAGAGGTTGCTCTTGGAGCTTCAATGGCAGGAGTAAGAGCTCTATATGCTTCAAAACATGTGGGTGTCAATGTCGCGGCAGATCCACTATTTTCTGCTGCATATATTGGCAGTAGAGGAGGACTTGTAATAGTTACAGCTGATGACCCTGGACTTCATTCATCCCAAAACGAACAGGATAATAGGAATTACGGTAAATCTGCAAGAATCCCTGTGCTTAGTCCTTCTGACAGCCAGGAAGCAAAAGATTTTACTATTCTTGCATTTGATATAAGTGAAATGTTTGATGTCCCGGTCATAATTCGTATAACAACAAGAATCGCACACTCAAAAACAGTTGTATCTCTTGGTGATAGGAAAGAAGTAGAAGACAAAGGATACATTAAAGACGTTTCCAAGAATCTCATTCTTCCTCAATTTGCTAAAAAAAGACATTATTCTCTGGAAGAGCGTATAAACAAACTCGCTCAATTTGCTGAAACTACCCCTATTAATACTGAGATAGAAGGTAAAGATAAAACCATCGGTTTTATAAGTGATGGAGTAGCATTTCAATACGTAAGGGAAGCTTTTCCAGAAGCTGGTGTTCTTAAATTGGGAATGAGCTATCCATTACCAGAACAAAAGATTCGAAACTTTGTTTCTAAGTATAAAAAAGTATACATTGTTGAAGAAAATGACCCGTTTCTCGAACACCTTATCAAATCTATGGGGCTTGAAGTAATAGGGAAAGAAGTGATACCTACTGTTGATGAGCTCTCTCCTGATATTATAAAACAATCAATCACAGGGTATAAAACTAATCTTTTGAAAATGGATATAGATATTCCTTCCAGGCCTCCAGCACTATGCCCTGGATGCGGACATAGAACTGTATTCTATGTTCTATCTCGGATGAAAACAATTATTACAGGTGATATTGGATGCTATACTCTTGGAGCGCTCCCCCCTTTAAATGCTATGGATACTTGCGTTGATATGGGAGCTTCCATAACCATTGCTCACGGCATTGATAAAGCACTTCAAAAAAAAGACAAAAGAAAAATTGTTGGTGTTATAGGAGATTCAACATTCTTCCATTCGGGGATAACCGGACTTATAGATATTGTATATAACAAAGGGATATCCACAATAGTAATACTTGACAATTCAATTACTGCTATGACAGGGCATCAAACTCACCCTGGTGTAGGTGAAGACATTAAAGGTGCCCCTGCACCGATTATAGACATAAAAGCCCTTGTTCATGCTGCAGGGGTTAAACATGTATGGGACGTTGATGCATATGATTATAAAAAGGTCAAAGATGCTCTAAAACAAGCGACTTCCATTGATGAACCCAGTGTCGTTATTGCAAGAAGACCATGTGCACTCTATATAAAACTTAACAATGGTGCTTATGTTGTAGAAAAAGATAAATGTATAGGGTGCAAAATTTGTGTAGATATTGGATGCCCTGCAATCAGCTTCGATACAGACACTAAAAAAGCTTATATTAATGAATTTTTATGTGTGGGTTGTGATTTATGCGCCCAGGTATGTCCAGTGGAGGCTATTCATGCAAAAAACAACTAATATATTTATTGCTGGAGTCGGAGGCCAGGGGATTTTAAAATTCTCTGATATTCTATCAGAGGTTGCCCTTCTGGAAGGCCTTGACATAAAGAAATCTGAAGTACACGGTATGTCTCAACGAGGAGGCAGTGTTACAAGCCATGTAAGATTTGGGGACGTTGTTTATTCCCCTTTAATAGAAAAAGGTAAAGCTGATATTCTTGTTGCACTTGAACAGATTGAGGCTGTAAGACACATTTCTTATCTTAATCCTCAAAAAGGTGTTTTAATCTATGATCCCTTAAAAATCCCTCCTCCTGACGTGAATACCGGATTAAGAAAGTATCCGGAAAACATTGACGAAATTTTAAAAAACGCCTCTAATAACGTTATCCGTGTAGAAGCATTTAAAAAAGCTACGGAACTTGGTAATTACAGGGCACAAAATACTATTATTCTTGGAATTATCTCCCACTTCCTTACATTTGATGATAAAACATATGAAAAAGCCATAGAAAAAGTTCTTCCAAAGAAAACTATAGACTTTAATATAAAGGCTTTCTATTCTGGAAAGGAGCTGAAATGAGGCTATATGAATATGAAGCAAAAGCCCTGTTTCGGGAAAATGGCATAAACATTCCTGAAAGTTTATTAATAGATAAAAATGTGCAATGGGATATATTAAAAACACATATAACCTATCCTGCTGTAGTGAAAGCTCAAATTCTTACAGGTAAACGAGGGAAAAGAGGACTTATAAAAATTGTATCTTCAAAAGAAGAAACAGCTCAAGCAATTAATACATTAATGGATACCAGGATTGACGGAATGATTATAGAAAAGGTACTTATAGAAAGAAAAGAAAATATTACTGAAGAATATTATCTATCAATTACAATAGACAGGATGAGGCATAAACCTGTTATTATCATCTCTCACAGAGGTGGGATGGATATTGAAGAAGTAAATAAAACCTTTCCAGCCGACATTTATAAATACTATAAAGATGTAGGGGAAAAATTACAGCCCTATGAAGCACGAAAAATAGCCAGTATTGTTAACACTAAACGAAAATCTCTTCTCAATTTGGCAAACATTATACTAACATTATACAACAAGCTTTTTCTTAAATTTGATGCCAAACTTGTTGAAATAAACCCTCTTGGTAGAATTGAAAATCATTGGATAGCACTGGATGGGAAAATAGATATTGATGAAGATGGCTTTATAAGACATCCAGAGCTTAAAGAACAGGGCATACAATTAAGACATGAAGTTGGTGAACTCAATGAAAGAGAAAAGAAGGCAAAGGCATCAGGCATTCCTTATGTTGAACTGGATGGGAATATAGGTGTTTTCCCTGGTGGTGCAGGATTTGGTATTGCAAGTATAGATTTAATCGCTCATTATGGAGGCAAGGCTGCTAATTTCATGGATTCTGGTGGTGCCCCTACTCAAGAGCGACTGAAAACTATGCTTGGCTTACTAATGGATAATCCAAATGTAAAAGTCATATTCGGGGCAAGATTTGGTGGCATCTCCCGATGTGATGACTGGGCAAAAGCAGTTTGTGAATATGTACTCACAAATCATCCAAAAAAACCAATGATAATGCGTATGACAGGGAATATGGAAGAAGAAGGGAGAAAAATTTTTGATGAAGCAAAGAAACAACATCCAGAATACTTTAAGCATATAGCGGTTTATTCTGCTGACAAACCTATTGAAGAAGTTATAAAAGAAGCAGTAAATAAAGCAAAGGAGGTCTAATGGCTATTCTTGTTGATGAAAACACAAAACTCTTAATTCAAGGAATCACAGGAAAGAATGCAAGCTTTCATGCAAAACTCATGAAACAATACGGAACAAAGATATTAGCAGGTGTGACCCCTGGGAAACGAGGAGAAACTATAGAGGATATCCCTGTGTTTGATACTGTATTTGATGCAAAAGCAAATTATCCTGAAATAAATACCACAAGTATATGGGTACCGCCATTATTTGCTAAAGATGCAATTTTAGAAGCGATAGATGCAAATATAAAAAACATAATTGTAATAACAGAAAGAATCCCTATACATGACATGTTATATGCACGTAAAAAAGCAATAGAAAAAGGGATAAACGTTGTCGGGGGTAATACCCCGGGGATCATTAGTCCTGAGAAAGCCCTCGTTGGAATGCTACCGAGAAAAACATTCAGAAAAGGGCACATAGGTACAGTTGCACGTTCAGGAGCTATTACATACTACCTTGCAAACACTCTTAATCTTGCTGGATATGGAGAGTCAACGTCCGTAGGGATTGGTGGTGATCCAATCTTAGGCATGACCTTCGGAGATATTTTAAAATTGTTTGATGAAGATCCTGATACACATGCTGTCATAATGGCAGGCGAAATAGGTGGAGTATATGAAGAAATGGCTAAGGAAACCATAAAAAACATGAAAAAACCAGTATTGGCTTTTATTTCCGGTAGATATGCCCCAAAAGGGAAAAGAATGGGACACGCAGGAGCTATTGTTGAAGGGAACCTTGGGACTGCTCAATCAAAAATAGACGCTTTACGTGAAGCAGGAGCAACCATACTTGAAACCTTCTCTGAAATCCCTCTCCGGCTTAAAGAATTGAATATTCTTCCCTGAGACAATATTTAAAGATGGAGGCTTAAGCCTCCATCTTTAAATCAACTAAATTCTTTCTACAATTGCTCTCGCAAATTCACTTGTTTTAATAGGAACAACACCTTCCATTTGACGTGCAAGATCATAGGTTACATGTCTTTCCTCTATAGCTCTTTCCATACCTTTTTTTATTCCAAGAGCGGCTTCAATCCATCCCATATATTCAAGCATCATAACAGCGGATAGGATAAGAGAGCCAGGATTAACTTTGTCCAAACCTGCATACTTTGGTGCTGTACCATGAGTAGCTTCAAACAGTGCAATATAGTCTCCAATATTCGCTCCGGGTGCCATACCAAGACCACCCACCTGTGCAGCAACAGCATCTGACAAATAGTCTCCGTTTAGATTAGGCAAAGCTATAACATCATACTCATCAGGTCTTAAAAGCATCTGTTGAAACATTTGATCTGCAATTCTATCCTTAACAACAATCCTATTACCTGGGTTACCAGGCTCTCTTCCCCCACGTAATTCCTTAAAGGCCCCGTCTCTTTTAACTGGTGTTACACCATCATCGTCCTTAACCCAATCGTAAAGTTCATCTTCTGTAATAATATAATCTCTAAAATCTTGAGTGGCTACTTCATAACCCCAATCCTTAAAAGCTCCTTCTGTAAACTTCATAATATTACCTTTATGAACAAAAGTCACACTCTTTCTCTTCTGATTAATTGCATACTGTATTGCTTTTCTAACAAGTCTCTGAGTACCAGACTTACTTATAGGCTTAATCCCAATACCTGCATCATCTCTGATATTAACACCAAGCTTTTTAAAAAAGTCTCTGATTTCCTGAGCTTCTTTTGAATTATACACAAACTCAATACCTGCATAGACATCTTCCGTATTTTCCCTGAAAATAACAACATCTACGTGTTCTGGCTCTTTCATAGGAGAAGGTGTGCCATTAATATACTTAACAGGCCTTACACATGCATATAGATCCAATACCTTTCTTAACGTTACGTTTAAACTTCTAAAGCCCTTTCCTACAGGTGTTGTCAAAGGACCTTTAATAGCTACAATATGTTCCTTTATACTACTAACAGTCTCTTCAGGTAGAGGATTATGCATCTTCTCCATAGCCTTTTCTCCTGCATAAATTTCAAGCCAGTGAATTTTCCTTTTACCATTATACACACGTTTAACTGTCTCATCAACAACATACAACATTGCCCTTGTAATATCCGGACCAATACCGTCTCCCTCTATAAAAGGAATAAGAGGATTATCAGAGACAACAATCTTCCCATCATCAATATATATCTTATCAGCCATGTATACTCCTAATTATCTATTTCAAGGTTAAAATCACTGTATTTCTTTATATGCTCAGTAATACCACCATCCCTTATTATTTTTAACATAAATGCTGGCAGAGGAGGCGCATTATATACTTTACCAGTTGATTTATCTTCAATTAGACCCTTTTCTAAATCAACCTTTAATATATCCCCCTCATTTATCTCGTCAGTATTTAATTCAAGTACAGGCAATCCAACATTTATAGCATTCCTATAAAATATACGGGCAAATGATTTTGCAATTATCAAACTGACCCCTGCAAGCTTAATTATACGAGGAGCGTGCTCACGGGAAGAACCCAGACCAAAGTTTTCCCCTGCAACAATAATATCTCCCTGTTTTACCTTTTTGGAGAACTCTGGATCAGCATCCTCAAGAACATGTTTAGCAAGCTCAGGTAAATTTTGCCTCAGATGAAAATATCTACCTGGAGCTATATGATCTGTAGAAATACTATCTCCAAACTTCCATACACGACCTTCTATTACCATTTACCCTCCTTTATAAAAAATTTCTTGGATCAGTAATCTTCCCAACTATAGCAGAAGCCGCAGCTGTTGCAGGAGAAGAAAGATATATCTCTCCCTTTGGATTACCCATTCGTCCTTTAAAATTTCTATTCTGTGTTGAAAGACATTTTTCTCCGTCTCCTAATACACCCTCATGAACACCAACACAAGGACCACATCCAGGTGCTAAAACTAATCCTCCAGATTTAACGAATATTTCTATTAAGCCTTCCCTTAATGCGTTAAGATATACCTCTCTTGATGCTGGTACAACTATCAGTCTCAAACCCTTCTTTATTTTCTTCCCTTTCAGGATCTTTGCAGCGATACGTAAATCTTCTAATCTTCCATTGGTACAGGTTCCAATATATACTTGATTCAACTCAACACCTTCAGCATCTTTAATAACTCTCGTATTATCAACAGTATGGGGGAAAGAGACATGAGGCTCCAATTTATTCAAATCAATCTCAATTGTTTTTTCATACTGAGCATCCTTATCAGGATATAATTCAATCCACTTATCACCTTTACCCCTACTAAAAAGATACTCTTTTGTAATCAGATCTGAGGGAAAAAGTCCAACTTTAGCACCTGCCTCAACTGCCATATTAGATATTGTAAATCTATCACTCATCTTTAAATTCTCTATATCTCCTGAAAACTCAAGTGCCTTGTACGTTGCGCCATCTGCACCTATCTTCCCGATAAGATAAAGTATAATATCCTTTGCATAAACTCCTTCAGGAAGAGTTCCTTTTAATACAATCTTATACGTTTGAGGCACTTTAAACCAGGTTTTACCTAAAGCAAAAGCAAGCCCAACATCAGTGGAACCCATACCTGTTGCAAAAGCAGACAAAGCACCAGATGTACAGGTGTGAGAATCCGCGCCGACAACAACATCCCCAGGAAGAACGTAATCTTCAATAAGACGCTGATGACATACGCCTTCACCCGCTTCTGATAAAACTGCTCCTGTTTTATTGGCAAATGCCCTCATCATCATATGGGCATTTGAAAGTTCCTTGCGCGAACTTGGAGCAGAATGATCTATAAAAAGCACTGTCTTTTCAGGATTAACAACTCTATCCATTCCAATTTTTTCAAGCTCCATAATAGTTAAAGGGCCTGTACCATCTTGCACCATAGCGACATTAACCTCAGCTATTATAATTTCATCGGGTTTTACATTACCCTTCTTTACATGCATAGAAAGAATTTTTTCTGCCAATGTCATCATCTATTAACTCCTTTCCTCTATTGGTATATATTCAACATCTATTGGGCCATTATAGATAGCTCTTGGTCTAAATATTCTATTTGCCTGTAAATACTCAAGCACATGGGATACCCAGCCACTTACCCTACCAATTGCAAAAACTGGCGTAAATAAACGTTTAGGAATACCAAACCATCTATATACAACCCCTGAATAAAAATCAACATTGGGAAAGATTCCCTTTTCTTCAAATAATTCTTTCATCACGGCTTCAATCCTGTTTGCCATTTCACAGCAGCTTCTCTCATTTCTCTCAGTGGCAAGCATCTCTGCATATTTCCGCAGTATTCTGGCTCTCGGATCATAAGCTCTGTATACTCTATGCCCAAAACCCATTATCTTTTTCTTCTTTTCAACTGCTTCCTTTATATAATTCTCAACATTATCAGGAGTACCAATTTCTGCAAGCATATCTAAAACTCTCTCATTAGCCCCACCATGCAAAGGGCCTTTAAGTGTTCCAACAGCTGAAGTAATTGCAGAATAAATATCTGAAAGAGTAGAGATTGTAACCAGAGAAGAAAAGGTTGAAGCGTTTAATCCATGATCAGCATGAAGGATTAAAGCAATATCAAAAATCTTTGCATCTCTCTCATTTGGCTCTTCACCTGAAACCATATATAGAAAATTCTTTGCATGAGAGAATTTTTTTGAAGGAGGAATTATCTCAAGCCCCTCAGAAATTCTATGCGTATAGGCAACGATTGTCGGGACCTGAGCTATAATTCTTATAGCCTTTCTTATACGTGAACCGCGAGTATCAGAGTCTTTATCCGGATCAAAAGTTCCAAGCGCAGATATTGCAGTTTTTAAGATATCCATTGGATGAGCATCATGAGGTAATTTCTCCAGGATGTCAATTATCTCATGAGGCACATCTCTCTTTTCTTTAAGATCCATTGTAAAGTTCGCAAGTTCATCACGTGTTGGTAAATCACCAAACATCAAAAGATACGTTGTTTCTTCAAAGGTAGAATGTTCTGCTAGACTCTCAATATCAATTCCTCTATAAACTAATTTACCTTCTTGCCCATCAATTGCACTGATCGCTGATATGGCAGCGATCACTCCTTCCAGTCCTCGTGCATAATTCTGCACATCAGGCGAATCAAAAGCCATTACTCCTCCTTTTTTAAAAACTTCTTTTTTATCAATTTTAATACATCTAAATAAAAACCTCTTACAACACTGGTATAATATACTTCAGCATCCTTACCTGTAATTGTTATATACATTTCTATCCAGGCTGAAGATAAATTCCATCCTTCATTATAATGCGATATAAATACTGCAATATATGGATAGCCGATTTTAAGAAAAGATTTTCTTCTTTTAATTAGTTTATGAGTTGGATTTGCAAAAAACCAGTCCTCAAAACCGCTCTTATTTGCATAAAAAACATTATATTCCGTCTCTTCCATTAATTTCTCACCCTCATAAACAACAACATTATTTCTTAGTGCATTTATGAAGTCATGCCTTATTAAGTATGACAACTCAGGCTTTTTTCTATTTATTTCTTCTGTAGCTTGAAACGGCAATATTACTACTGTATCTATTTCTAAATGAGGTAATTTGCTTATTTCTGCATAGTGTTCTCTGAGGCTCAAACTGGTAAGTGTATTACCTATATGTGTTAATCCCTTCATTATTCCACAATTAACAGTAAATAAGATGTTTAGAAAAACAATCCATCTCTTCATGAATCGCTCCTTAAAAAAATATGAAATGCTGGGATATTAAAACCCCTAAAACAGTATTGCATACCAAAAGACTGAGTGAAAACTTTATATTTTCTCATAAAACCTGAACCAAATGTAATATAAAATCCATTTAATTTAAAAGTATACATAGTATTAAACTCGTTAAAAGAGGCATAGAAAGAAAAATAAGGGCCATTACCTTTTTTCAAAGAAACTATCCTGAAAAAAGGGATAGACCTATTGACC
>JALVRC010000006.1 GCA_027025255.1 Caldifarciminota bacterium | reverse complement strand
TTCGGGGGCGGTGTGGGATTTGTTTTTGGAATTACTTAAATCCCTTCAATCCTAGCCACCTCCTCCAGCCGCATAAAATCCTTGATGTTGTGGGTTAGCCAGGTAGGGTGCGTTTACGCACCAAAAAATCAATTCCCCATTATCCACAATATAGGTCATCAATCATGTTTGGCTGTTATTACGAACATGATTGTGGTGCATGGAATGCACCCTACCTGGCTTTCACGTATTCGGTAGCGGTCGGGGTCTTATTGTTTGTATTACTCTTTGATTTAGATTTATTTTTTTTATTATTTCTTAATATATATTCTATATTGTATGAGGCTTTTTTTAGTCTAGGATTATACTCCAAAGCTTTGTAATAGTAATAGAGTGCCTGATTATAATCTTTGTTTCTAAATGCTGCATTCCCAGCATTGTAAAAAGCTTTTGCCTTAATTTCGTTTTTCTCGGATTGTGAAGAGAAAATAAAATCGTCTTGAGCATTTTTATACTTTCGTAATTGAAATTCAGCGTCTCCTTTGTTAAATTTTATTTTGTAGTTTGTTGGAGAATTTTTTAAAGCTTTATTGTACATGTTCAAGGCTTTTTGAAAATCTTTATCATGATAATATTTGTTTCCTTTTCTTGCAATATCAATGTAGTTTTTATCAAATGAGCAAGATGGCAATAGGAAAATAATAAACAAAAGGATACCTATTCTTGAAAAGAACTTAGAGATCTTGCCTTTTTTCCTATCAAGTAACAAAAATAATATGATAGATACTACAGCTATTAATAAAAAGATATAGTATCTTTCTTCTAATATTTCATAATTGCCACCTTTAATAAGTTTTTTTCTTAAACCTTCTAATTCATTATGTATACCATTAATCCAATCCATTTTAGAAGTATAGTATTTACCTCCGGTAATTTTAGAAATTTTAACTAATAATTCTTTATTCCCTTTGGTAAGGATTAATTTACCCTGACTGTCTTTTTCATATCCGACTATTCTACCATATTTGTCTATCTTAGGCACTGGAGCTCCTTTTAAGGTTCCCATCTGGACAGTAAATATTATTACTCCACTCTTTTTTAAGTTTTTTACTATTTTAGAAGCAGATATATCACCAAAATTTTCTCCATCAGTGATAAGGATTATTACTTTGTAAGAATGTTCTTTGGGATTGAACAATTTATTGGCTTCTAAGAGAGCTTTAGGAATATTAGTCCCTGGTACGGGAAAATCTGTGGGTGATATAATATCAATATAATCCATAGTTGCACCTATATCAATTGTCAGAGGACAGTATATATAGGCATCGCCTGCAAACCCAACTATTCCTATTCTATGATTACCTAATTTTTTTGTAAGTATTTTTATACCGTTTTTTGTTGCTGTTAATCTGTTCGGTTTTATATCTGTTGCTAACATACTTCTTGAAAGATCTACAACATAAACAATGTCCAATCCATGTTTTACAATAGGTTGTTTCTTTAGTCCCCATTTTGGCGAAGCTAAGGAAAGAAGTATAAAAACTGTTGCAATACTTAGCAAAATAAAACCGAGAATTTCTTTGAAATTAGAAAAATTATTAAAGAAAGAGCTAACAAGATGTGTGTCAAAATTCTTAATTAATTTTCTACGTTTATTTACATAGAGTAGAAAGAGTACTATTAGTACAATCAAAGAAGGAATAATAAAGGTAAGATAGATCTTATATTTCCAAATCATGGATACCTCCTTAAGAAGAGGAAATCAGCTAATATTGCCATTAAGAAAAAAAGCGTTCCTATAATTAGAAAGGTTCTGTAAAGTTCTGTATATAGAGTATAGGTCTTAACCTTATAGGTTGAAGGCTCTAATTTATCTATTTCTTTATAAATTTTTTTTAGTGTTTTTGAATCTGAAGCCTTATAGTATTGACCATTTGTTATTTCTGCAATTTTTCTTAGGGTTTGTTCATCAAGATCTATAGTAACCATAGAATAATGTATATTTCCGTTATCATCTTTAAAGGGATATGGAACCGGTCCATAACTCCCAACACCTATAGTATAGATTTTTATACCAAATGTCTTAGCAATTTCAGCTGCAGCAAGTGGATCTATAGCACCAGTATTGTTTACCCCATCAGTTAGAAGTATAATAACCTTGTTATGTGATTTTATATTTTTAAGTCTGTTTATGGCTGAGGCTAAACCCATACCTATAGCAGTTCCATCAGGTAATTTATCTGAAGTGGTTCTTTCTATTAAACTATCTAAAATCTCTGAGTTAGAGGTTAACGGAGTCAAACTTATACTACTTCCAGCAAACATAACAAGAGCAAATCTGTCACCTTTTCTTTTATTTATGAAATCTTCAGCTACTTTTTTAGCAACGTATAATCTATTATTTGGTTTAAAATCTTCTGCTAACATACTTCCTGATGCATCAATAACAATAGCAATGTTTATTCCTTTATTTAAAATTTCTTTAATCTTAAACCCTTTTTGAGGTCTTGCTAAAGATATAATAAA
>JALVRC010000005.1 GCA_027025255.1 Caldifarciminota bacterium | reverse complement strand
GGATAGACCCTATTGCCGTTGCCGACATTCAGGAATTAATTTTAGACTTGAAGAAATTGGATATCGGAGTTCTTATTACGGATCATAATGTTAGGGAGACTCTGAGGATTATTGATAGAGCTTACATAATTGCCCATGGTCAGGTAGTGGCTTCCGGATTACCTGAAGATGTTGCAAATCAAAGAATTGTTAGGGAGGTATATTTGGGTGAAAACTTTGAAATTTAAGATATCATGAAGGGTGGAATATGTATGTAAGGAAAGGTAGCGTTTTAGTAGTTGTTCTTATGATAATGGTTTTATTAATGATATTGGGTATTAGTATATCTCGCATGATTACATCAAATATTAAAGGTTTATCTCAACAAAAGTATGAAACTCTTCAATTCCAGGGAGCAGATGGAGGTATTTACGCTGTCGCGGGATGGATGTATTTTTATAAGAGAGCAGATG
Organism: Caldifarciminota bacterium; assembly: GCA_027025255.1. Taxonomy (GTDB): domain Bacteria; phylum Hydrothermota; class Tepidihabitantia; order B3-TA06; family JALVRC01; genus JALVRC01. The sequence continues at coordinate 7,246 of JALVRC010000005.1, read as the reverse complement.
TTCCGAAGGAGGTTACAGATACTGATTCTTATTCAGTATCTATTACAGTTCTTTCAAATACTGTTAGGTATCCAGAAGGATATTCTTCTGCCTGGAAAGGTTTTGATGCCAAATTAGATTCTGTTTCGAACTCTACGGAGATAGAGGCTGTTATTTTTGTTCCTGTTGTTCCAGCTGGTTATGGTAATGAATAGGAGGTAGTTGTGTTGAAGTATATTTGTACTATTATGTTATCTTTTCTGTTGCTTATTAATAGTGCAGAAGGAGCTCACATAATAAAGTTAAGGATTACTAATCCAAATGATACTTCTGATTGCATCGGGAAATGGTGTCAAATATATGTGGAGATACCGGCTAAGCTATACATGGATAAAGGTTGGTTAAGAACTGATCTAAAAAATTTGAAATTTATCGATGATAGTGTTGGTGAAGAAAAAGAGCTAGCTTACTGGGTTATACCTAAAAAGGATAATAACTATAAAGTGAATAAATTAGGTTTGTGGTTATCAATTTATGATTTGAAACCTGAAGAGACTAGATATATTAATATGGTAATTGATGACAAGCAGAATATATCTTTTTGTAATCCTGGTGTAGAATCAGAGGAAAATAAAAGCAATGATAGAAGTAGTTATTCATGTGCTGCAGCAGTTTTTCCGTTTTACGCTTATAATCTCAGTGATCCGAAGTTTTCTAAATACCCTTCTTCTCATAGATGGTATGACCCTAATACTTTGTTTATTAACAATGCACTTTATACAGTATACACTTTAACTCCTATAAGAACTGGTGATGAGGCTAAAGTCGAGGCTCCATTCACGTTACATGTGGATGATGTGAAATTTTATGATCCAAGAGGTGTATATTATTCTGACATGAAAATATACTTTTTATCCCAGGCTGTGAATGGGAAAGCTGAAGAGCTGGCAAAGGAGCCGGGTTATAGGCTTTATATAAAGAAGGCTAGTGATTTTTGGAGGGTTTCAGATAAGTTTCACTATACAAGGCGCCATTTTGTTATTGAACTTCAAAAGAGGGTTAGAGGATCTAATAGATGGGAAACTCAGGCTAAAGTTGATTGGTATCCTTATCACAATTCAAGGTATGTTTTCGATATAAAAGTATCTAAGTCCACTATATCTCTGTGGATTAATGGTAGACATATGTCATTTAAGTCTGTTAATGGACGTGTTATCAATGGAAATTTTGTTAGAGAAGATTCTTGGACTGAAGGATATTTTGGTTTTGATAGAATGGGATGGCGGCGGTGTTGTGGGACAGATATAGAGTACATAATGATTAGGAACTATTTTAACTTAGAACCTTACGTAGAAGTTTATGGTAATACTGATATTATAGTTTCACAAGGCGATATAGAAAAAGGAAGGAATATTATCGAGATAAATCCTGATATTCAAAGACTTTCTGAAACCATTGGAGGTAATACTTTAGATAGATATATATTTTCAGTTTTTAATATTGCGCGTCAAGATCAAATTGTTAGGAATTTTTCTGTAAGAATTAGGAACAGATCATATGAAACTGCCAATTTTCATATAGATGTAGATTATTCAGCATATGGTTCCCAAAAAGAAGACTGGCTTGTGTATTGGTGTGATGAAGACGGTGAAAATTGTAGTTTAGATGCTCCTTCCTCTTTTAAAATTGAAGGGAAAGGGAGTAGGAAGTTTACTCTCAGAATTATACCTTCTCCCTCTGTTCTTTTTAATGGAGGGCGTTTGTCAATGAAAGTAAATGTTTCTTGTGATGAAGATGCTAGTTTCGATAATGCTGAATTTATAGTGAATGTGTATCCTAAACTTGCATGCTATTGGAAATATAAGTTACCGGTGGATATTGAGTGGCAACCTGATCATGGATATGATGTTCTTTACAATTATCAAGTTTTAGCTGAAATTGAAAGTCAAATGTTATCTGATGCGAATGAGGATGGATCTGATATTATTGTAACGGACAACTTTGGAAATCAAATTCCATTTTGGATAAAAAAGTTTAATAGGGAGGATGGGAAATTAAATATATGGATAAAAGTTCCAAAAATTAAAGAAGGTAAAAATAGAATTTTTGTGTGGTGGGGAAATAAAAACTTTAGGATGCCCAAGTCTAATATAAAGGAAACTTTTGATCTGTATGAAAGTTGGGATTCTTATCCTCTGTATTCTGCTGTAGGATGTCCTGATGGTACAGAGCAGTGTAGAGATAAGAATTATGACGTAGATGGTTGGGTAAATGTTCCTACTCCTGATGATTTTTATAACTGGTGGATAGTAAAAGAACTTCCTAAAGGAAATAAAATTTTACAAGCAGATATTTTTAGAAATGGGAAAGCTATCGATGTCCATAATGGTTTATGTGGTATTCCAGATGGAAGTGGGAGAAGTTGTGATACGGGACCCTATCTTTTTAATGGAGATGTTAATTGGGATCATTATGAAGTTTATTATAAAATGAATGCTGGACCTTATTATCACTATAATGGCTGGGTAAGCCGTTGGGGTAATCCTCAGTTTAATCCTGTATTTGTTATGGATGCTGGTAACATGTGGGGTATGGAGTTCTATAATGATAAGTTTATTTTTAGGCCTTATGCTTCAGGCGTTGATTATGGGTGGCAGTATCAAACTTATCCTGGGAGAATTCTTGGGGGTAGTTTTCCTGCGAGAAATAAATGGTATTGGGTAAAGGTAAGGGTTTTTAAAGATAAGATTACTAATGAAAGCTATTTAAGAGTAAAAATAGCTCCTTCTGAGCCCAGAGATATTGATAAAGATGAAGATTTTAAGACGGTAGCTAACTTTACAGCTCCTAGTGTATTTTCTCTTCCTTCAGGAAAGATTGGTTTTGGTGGATGGTATAGTGGCTTCTACTTTGATGATGTTAGAGTAAGGAAGTATGTTGAGGGAGCTAATGGAAAGGAGCCAACTTGTTCCACGGGTTCTTTGGAAACGTTAACTCCGAGGGAGAAGATCTCTCTTTCGCAACCGCAAGTTAGTCCTCCATTTTTTGAGGGAAGGGCTGCATACATTTTAACAGAAACAAAACCTTTTAGTTGGTTAGGTGATGTTAAAGCGTTATATGCAGATTGTTATCTTGCTGGTAATTGTGAAAAGGATGAAGACCAGAATAGGTTAGGAACTATTAGTGTTTTTGGGACGGTAGGTAATGACTCTGATTTGCCCGCAGGTTTGGGTTACTATTTGATGAGAGCTTTACCCGGGAAGTTAAATAGAAAGGAGATTTATGATAAGAATTGGTTGGAAAATGGAAGATTTATATTAACTCGCATAAATAGACTTTCTCATGATTTTAACGGTTTCGATAACTTTGATCTTTCTAACTGTTTGGATTTAAAAGATAGGTTGGGAACGATGGGTAATTGTGATCCAACAGATAAATTCTATGATGAAACGGAAAAGCTGATAAGATTTGTTAGAGGGTTTTACGTAAAAGATTTTCCTGCATCTAAAGGAAGAAATATGGATTCTGAACCGCCTTATGGAGATGATGATGGAAAACCTGAAGATAATGAACAGTGGAAATTAGGAAGTATCCTTCACTCTAACCCGTTGCTTGTTGGTATTCCTAATATGTTTTACAACGTTTCGTCTTACTATGAGTTTGTAAAGAATCACAGATCAAGGCCGCTTGTCCTTTATTTTATGAGTAATGATGGGATGCTACATGCTTTTGAAATTGCAAGATATGAAACATCGGGTCTTGTTCCAAGATACAAACCATTGAATCCTCCTATTGAGTTATGGAGTTATATTCCTGAAGCGGTTTTACCTAAATTGAAACATAATGTAAATTCTAATCAAACTTATATCGCTGACGGTTTACTTAGAGCAATAGATGCTCAAGACGAGAGTGGAAACTGGAGAACTGTTTTAGTTGGAGGAGGAGGACGAGGAGGTAATTATATTTTTGCCATTGATATTACTGATCCTGAAAATCCGAAGTTTCTATGGGAAATAAATAAGTTTAATCATCCAGATGTTGTGAGTAAACTTGGAACTGCAATATCTGCTCCTGCACTTGGTAAACTTGGTGATACTTGGGTTGCAGTATTTGGTTCTGGATATAGTGATGATTTTATTAGAAATTATACTGATAAAAAGGCTTACCTTATAATTGTCAATTTGTTTACTGGTGAGATAATTGGGATAAAAAAGGTCAGTGATAAGATAGGTGATGTTTTAACTAATATTGCAGTTGTGCGAGATGTTGATGGAAGTATTAAAAATGTCGTATTTGGGGATTATTACGGAGCTCTATGGAATGTAGATGCTAAATCCTTGATTCAAGATGGAGATTTAGATGAAAGTTCCATTGCTTTTAAGCCTTGTTATTATGATGATGCTTTTACTCCTGAAGATTCTGATAGACCTATTACAGTGACACCAGTAATTGCTAAAGATTTAAGTGGTAAGTTATGGGTATTTTTTGGAACAGGAGATTATGATGAATATGACCCTAATTATCCGTATCAGCGCTTTTATGGTTTAGTTCTTGACGGTAGGACTTATACTGATACTTGTTCTTGTCCTCCAAGTAGTTTGATGTGTGGAGATTTCCGAAATATGACAAGTTCGAATGCCACTAATCCTGGTAAACAAAGTTGGGTTATAGAACTTGGGCATAGAGATGAGAAGGATAAAACTCCTGAAGGATCTGTTTCACAAAAAAACAATAATGAAAGGGTTTTAAGAAAAGCAGAGGTTTATGGAGGATATGTGTTTTTTACTACTTTTCAACCAGAAAATTCTCCATGTGGCGGAGGAAAATCAAGATTTTATGCTGTAAAATTTAACTCTGGAGAGTTAGGAACAGAGTTGTTTGGTGGGGAAAATATAAATCAGCCGGGCAAGTATGTAACTATTAGAAGTGTAGAACTTTCTGATACAGGTGTTCCAAGTCAACCTATAATTTATACAGGTCATGCAGGAACAGCACAGGTTGTTGCATTTGGTTTAGTAAATTCTTCTACAGGTAATCTGGAAAGAATAAAATTAAATCCTGCAAAATTTGCTAAGAATATCACGATTTTACTTTGGAGAAAAGTTAGGTAATGCGAAGAGCTGCTTTTTCTTTAATAGAGTTACTTGTCGTTATTGCTGTGATTATTATACTTTCATTCGTTTCTTTCCCTTATTTTGGTAGGTGGTTAGAGAATCAGAGACTTAAAGGGTTTGTTTACGAGTTATCTACCAATATAGGTTATGCTAGAGATTATTCTAGAAGGAACGGGGAGAGGGTAATAGTTGCTATTGTTGAAGACTCCCCTCAGAACTGGACTGGTAATTCTGAATTGGATCCAGTGCTTTATCTGATTTTTGTTGATAAGAATAAGAATGTTAAATATGATGATGGAGATGTTATACTGTCTTATGGTAAATCGAGTTTATTTAAAGTGATCAAAAACACTTTGAAAAAGAAGTGTTTTTCTGATACGGGGAAATGTATTATTTTTCTTCCTGTAGGTCCTCCCAAATTAGGAGCAGTGCCTTGTGAGGTGAAATTCCAAAGTTCTAAATACGACGATATTATTTATGGTATTAAATTTAGGGGTATAACGGGGATTACAGAGGTTATTAGAGGTTGAGAAACTTGAGGTATGGTTTTACGTTAGTAGAGGTTCTTGTCGCTATGGTTATATTTTTGGTGGGTGTTCTTGGAATATTACCTCTACTTTTAGCTAATATAAAATATAACGAATCAGTGCAGAAAATGCAGATTGCTCAAAAAATTTTGGAAAGTGTTTCTTCGGAGTTAAGAAGTATTAAAGTCTATTACTTTGAAAAGGCTAAGCTTAAAGATTTAGGATTTAGAGAAACTCCTCCTTCGGGGTATCCTGCTGTTTCTGATTCCTGTCCTCCGGGTTATGAATATGCAGTTTTTAAAGGAGTGTCGGTTAATAAAACGGTGGATAATACTTCTGTTACCTATACTTTTACAGTGAAACTGTGTGTCGATGATGATTACTTGAAACCTTATTTAAAGAGGACAAAAGTGTGGGTTTACTGGATGTATAGAGGAAAAGAGCATAAATTAGGTGATGAAATTTATATAACGGCTAAGTAATGAGAAAGGGTATTACTTTAATTGAATTAATTGTATCTGTGGTTTTGATGCTTGTATTGTTGGCTTCCGTTTATTCATTTTACATTATGTTTGTTAACAATAGCTCGCGGGAAAGAATAAAAGCACAGACTTTGAAGGAAGTAAGGGAGGCTTTTAGGATTTTAGAAGATGATGTTAGACATGCTGGTTTTGGATATCCTAAAAGTGGATGTTTTAATAAGGGAGTTTGCTTGTTTTATGTTGATGATTCTTGCAACGTTGATGAGCAATTTTGTAAACAAGGAAGTGATAGGTTTTTTGTTGCGGATGGGTGGACAATTATAGAAGATTTTACTAAAGATCATTATCCAGATGGGGAAATACCAAATGCAGTTTATGAAACGATAGTTTCTCAAAAGTTTTTTGCTAAAGTTGAGACTTATGCGGAGGGAGCTAAAGACATAGTTGTTGATAAGATTGATATAGATAATTCCGGTTCAGAAGATATAAAATCTAAGAAAGCTATTATTGTATGTGGAAGAAGAGATAATGCCAATAAGGTTATTCAAGAGGGAAGGAGAATAGAGAAGGTAAAAAAAGGTGCTTTTACGTTTGATTTGATTTTTAATAGTAAAGAAAAACCACTGGAAGGAATAAAGGATTGTTCAACTTCAGATAAAGGTAAGGTTTTACCTGCTATTGTTTGGTATGTTAGGAAAGCCACAGATGGGAGATATTGGCTTTACAGAAATGAAGAAAAAGTATTACCGAATGTTGAAGATTTTAAAGTATTTGTTGGTTATGATTTTAATGGAGATGGAATTGTGGATACCATAGAGGAAAATGCAACGGAAATTCCAAAAGATGCTAGTTCCGAATCCTTAAGGTTCTTTAAATTTCACATTACAGTTGCATATTATTGGAAGAATAAAAAATATCTACTTGATTACGATATGAAAGTCGATGCTTTCCATTAACTTATTCATAGTTTAATTACGTCTGTTCCTACATAATTTCTTAGTATTTCTGGTATTTTTACGCTTCCGTCTTTTTGCTGGAACTGTTCCAGTATCGCTATTACAGTTCTTCCAACGGCTAAGCCTGAGCCGTTGAGGGTGTGGACCAGGCGGGTTTTTCCTTCCCTGTCTCTGAATCTTATCTGGGC
>JALVRC010000004.1 GCA_027025255.1 Caldifarciminota bacterium | reverse complement strand
AGATTTTAAAGAGGCGATTGAAGTTATGAACAATGTGAAATACGGACTTTCTTCCTCTATTTATACACAGGATGTGAACAAGGCTATGATGGCAATTGAGGATATTGAGGCTGGTATTACCTATGTTAATGGTCCTACGATTGGTGCTGAATGTCATTTGCCATTTGGCGGGGTTAAGGATACAGGTAATGGTCACAGAGAAGGAGGTTGGACTGTCTATGATATCTTCACTGAGGTGAAAACTGTGTATATAGATTATTCAGGAAAGCTTCAGAAAGCTCAAATAGACACCTACGACAGCTAATAATCTTAATCTACGTCACTATCTCTCTAACCTCTATGGTTTTGAGGGCTGGGACGGAGTATATGTATTGAAGGATGGAAGAAGGTTTTTTGATTTGACCGGAGACAGGCTTTTGATAAAGCCTGTCTCCGCAAACTATAATAAAAATGCAGATTTTTCTTCCCTTTTTTATAAAATTGCTGAAATGACCCCGGGAGCAAGTAATTATAAAGTAATAGTAAGTGAAGTCTTAGAACCATCTCTCCTCTTAAAGCAGTTCAACCTATCAGGACAATTTGTGATTCCCTTTGTTGATAAACAGACAGGGGATAAATCCTTTGTAATTGATGAAAGACTTTCATCTCCTGGAAGGACAGGGGAGATATTTGCTCAATCGTATTTTAAAAATGCTCCAGTATACGTCATTGGTAAGCATTTCTTTGCAGGTTTTCCTTACACTGCTATTGTAATAAAAAAAGGCCTACTTAAGGATGGGATTTTGCCTGCATCTTTACCATGTCTTGATGTGATGAGACTAATGTATAATAGATTATTATATATTGAATGGGAGCTTTTAGAAAGAGTTAAAGAACTTGGTAGCATTTTTGATGGATTGCTTGAAGGTAAGGGATTCTTTAGATTTTTAAGAGGAGGTTACTTTTTTAAAAGATTTTTAAATAAAAGAATTTTACCTTTTTTAAGTAATGGAGTAGTTTACTTTTTACCACCGCTTGATATCGGAGAAACAGAGCTTAAATCAATAAGAAATCTTATTAAAGAGGTATTAGATGAAGAGTAAGTATGATAGCGAGAGGGCAAAGGATGAAATAGAAAAACTCAGAAAAGAGATTTTAAAGCATGATTATCTGTACTATGTTGTTGGAGAACCTGAGATTTCAGACGAGGAGTATGACAGACTCTTTAAAAGGCTTAAAGAGCTTGAGCAGGCATTCCCTGAATATATTACAGAAGATTCTCCGACTCAAAGGGTTGGAGGTAGTCCTATTAAAGGTTTTGAAACAGTTAAACATACATCTCCTATGTTGAGTCTTGATAATACATATTCAAAGGAAGAGCTTATTGCTTTTTTAAATAGGGTTGAGAAAAATGAGCAAAATGTTTCATACTATCTTCAGCTTAAAGTGGATGGTGTAGCTCTGGCAGTTATATACAGAGATGGTAAGTTTTTAAAAGCAATAACCAGAGGAAACGGGATTGAGGGAGATGATGTATCTGAGAATGTTAAGACAATAAAAGCAATCCCAATGAATCTATATACCAATAAGAAAGACATAGCTAATATAGAGGTTCGCGGAGAGGTTTTTATAAGAAAGAGTGTTTTTACTGCTTTAAATAAGAAAAGGGAAGAAGAAGGATTAAATTTGTTTTCTAATCCGAGGAATACTGCAGCAGGTAGCTTGAAATTGATGGATTCAAAAGAGGTAAGCAAAAGGCAGCTGAGTTTTTTTATTCATACTGTTCCGTATCCTGTAGAGAATCTTACGATGCTTTCTGAAATTGATGAGCTTTTGAAACAGTATAAGCTTCCTGTTTTACCTCATACCAGATTGTGTAAGGAGCGCGAATGTATATTTACTTATATTGATTATTGGGAACAGCAAAGAGAGAAACTGGATTTTATAATTGATGGTATTGTTATTAAAGTAAATGATATAAACATTCAAAAGCGACTTGGACAAACTTTGCATTCTCCAAGGTGGGCAGTTGCATATAAGTATGCCTCAATAAAAAAGGAGACGCTTGTAAAAAATATAGTAGTGAATGTAGGTAGAACAGGAGTGTTAACTCCGGTTGCAATTCTTGAGCCTAAAGAATTATCAGGTACAATAGTTAAACGAGCAACTCTTCATAATCTTGATGAAATCAGGAAAAAGGATATAAGGATTGGAGATTATGTTATTATAGAAAAAGGTGGAGAGATAATCCCAAAAATAGTAAAGGTAGTAAAGGAAAAAAGGAAAGATACAAAAGTGTTTAACATGCCAGCAAAATGCCCTGTATGTTCTGGAAAAATTGTCCATCTTTCAGGAGAGGTTGCATACAGGTGTATAAATATTAATTGTCCTTCTCAGGTTAAGGCTCGTATCCTTCATTATGCTTCCAGGGAAGCTATGAATATAAAAGGTATGGGAGAAGTAATGGTAGAAAAGCTTTTTAATGCCAGTCTTGTTAAAACTATACCTGATATGTATGAGCTTACAGAGGAACGTTTATTGTCTCTTGAGAGAATGGGAAAGAAGAGTGCTGAGAATTTGATTAACGCTATTGCAATGAGTAAACAAAGACGTTTTTATAGATTGCTTTATGGCCTTGGTATCAGGTATGTTGGAATTAAGGCTTCAGAAATACTTGAAGAGCATTTTCTATCAATTGAAAACTTAAGTAAGGCTACAAAAGAGCAACTTTCTAAGATTGAAGGTATTGGAGAGGTAACTGCAGAGAGTATTGTTAATTTCTTTTCTGAGAAGCATAATATAGAAATGCTTAACGCCTTAAAGTCCTATGGATTGAGTATGGTTTATAAAGGTGATAAGAAAAAAAGTAGTGCTTTTAAGGGGATGAAATTCGTGTTTACTGGTACACTTTCATCGTTTAAAAGAGAAACAGCTAAGAAGCTTGTGAGGGAAAGAGGCGGTGAGGTGGTGTCCAGTGTCAGTAAGAATGTTACCTACGTAGTTGTTGGTGCTTCTTCTGGGAGTAAATTTGAAAAGGCAAAGAAATTAGGTGTAAAATGTATTGATGAAGAAACATTTAAAAGACTGTTGGAGAAAGCATGAAAAAATTAATACCTTTTTTTCTTTTATTGGTTTCGTGTGTTAAATTAGGAATAAATGAGTACAGGCAAAATATAGTATACCCGTTTATGTATATTAAAAAACATGTTGATATACAGTGGTGGTATCAGACTGGTATAGTAGAGGCTAAAAAGGATACATTTTTTTATCAGTTTACAATCTTCAGGAGTGAGAAGCCAATACCTGGCTACGTGTTGCACATAGCTTTGCTGGATGTAAAAAGCGACAGGCATTATTTTTTCCATAACGTTAAGTTATCATCCATATTACAAAAGAGAGTGGGCTTTATACATGATACTCTTTTTTTTGATAAGTACAACTATATTTCGTTTAATGACGATACTGTATTTGTTGATGCAAAGCTACAGGGAGTAGGACTTCATCTCATTTCAGTCAGCAAGAAACCACCAGTTTTTCATGGTGTAGATTCATTTATAATTATGGGTCATCCTGATGTTGCAAGGGAAAAAAGTTTTTACATGTCTTTTACCCGACTGAAGGATAGCGGATATGTACTTTTAGAAAATGATACACTTAATGTACATGGAGAATCCTGGTTTGATAGGCAATGGGGAAATTTTAGTGAATATGGCTGGGATTGGTTTAGCTTGAGGTTTTTTGACAACACAGAAATGATGCTTTTTGGTTTTCCAAAGAAAGGTTATAATGAGGGTACATATATAGATTTTAAGGGTAATGCAGAACATATCAAAAGCTTTTCTTATACAGTGGACAGTTTTTATACTGGTTGTAAAAATAAAAGGCGATTTGGACTTGGTTGGAAAATACATATAAAAGAAAGAAGTTTACACGTGACGCCTGTCTCTTTTGATCAATATAACTGCTGGGGGAAAATGGATTATTGGGAAGGTTTATGCAGGATATTTGAAGAGGATAGTCTTGTAGGGTATGCTATCGTAGAAACAATCTGGTCCGCACATTCTAATAAGTAATATAGTTTCTTACGGTGCTTCTTATCGCTGTTCCAACGTTAAATAGGAGCTGTCTGGTGATTTCTAAGAGTCTTTTAGTGCGTATATCTTTAAGGAGGGTTTCTATTGTGTTTGTATCCAGAACTGTTAATTTATGAGTGCTTAAGAAATCCTGAGGTATTAGTTTTTCTAATAAATTAACAAGTGAAGTAAAATAACGCATATTCAATTTTCTCAATCTTAAGGCAATACTTTCGGTATTTCGTCCTTTTAACAAATCCTTTCTGGATAGAATATTTACAAATGTTTTTTTGTCTCTCCACAGCAGGAATCCAATAATAGCTTCAAAGTTTACGTGCAGATTCGCTATGTGATAGCCTATTTTTACAGGAGAGATATGCTTTAGAAGTATTTCAGGACTGATTATTTTAGCGTGAAAAGGTTGTCCTATATCTTCTATATAATGTAGAGCTCTTCCCAGTACTCTTGTAGACCAGTAAAGATTCCTTTTCCTTTTGAGTTGAATGGCTTCGTTAAAGTAATGCTCAGACATTTTATGGGCAATTCCCAACCTTACAATATCTTTAATAAATCCAAATCTTACATGCCTCCATCCATGTGATCCTGCAGTGAATGACTGAAATTTTGAAAGTATAAGATCGTCATCAACGCCCATATCAGGTTCATAGGAATATATACTCATAAGTCCGGACATGTGATTTTTCAGGTAATTTTTTAAAGAGTATGAATCTGGTAATAGATGAAGGTATCTTTCAGGCACAAGCGGGATATTAGTAATCTCAGGGAATTTTAGTTTGTATTCAGGATTAAAAGAGATATGCGAATGAAATTTAGGCAATTGTTTTTCTGTATTAATTCTTAGTTTAAGTTCTTTAATATCACAGTTTTTTAATGCAAGATATGTGATTTTATCATGTGCAATCCATAGAAAAATAATAAAAAAAGGTAAAGAGAATACTATTGCTTCTGTTATCATATATTTATAAAGCCTGTGTATACAAGTTTAGCATTACCTGATAACCAGGTATTATTATCTTTATCTTTGTCAACAGTAAGGGTTCCTCCCTTAAAATTTATCTTAATTGGATAGGGCTTTTTTAATATTAAGTTAGCTATATGAGCAATAGCTATTGCTCCTGTACCGCATGAAAGAGTTTCTCCTTCAACCCCCCTTTCATAAACACGTGCATATATCTCATTGGAAATTTTTATAAAGTCAACATTTGTTCCGTCAGGCATCACTTTCGGATGAAAACGTATGGGTTTTGCAAGTTTATCAATGTCAAAATCAAGATTCTCAGTAATAACAACTGCATGTGGAACACCTGTGTTGAGAAAATAGAAGTTATCAATTTTGCCATAGTAAGCTTTGGTGCCAGGCATAGAGACAATTGGTATTCCATTTACAACCATACCTTCATGTACAGAAGCGTCAGAAATAAACTTTACTTTTTCTTTCCCAATACCGTGATTGTGTGCATAAAGAATAAGGCTTCTTGCTCCGTTGCCACATAGAGATGCCCTTGAACCATCCTGATTGAAGTATACCATTGAGAAGTCATAAGTTTCAGACCTTTCTAAAATAAGAACTCCATCAGCACCTATCCCTGTTCTTCGTGGAGCTATTTTTTTTATTATTTCACTATCAATGTTTATTTTATTATTTCTATTATCAATAATAATGAAATCATTGCCAAGTGCAACAATTTTATCAAAAGTTATTTTCATCAAATACCTCCCCGGAGAATATATATATTTCAGTTTTCTGGTCTTTCCAGCAATCTGGTGACATTGAAGCCTTTATACAGGTATTTTCAAGGAATGTTTGTCTATCCCATTTATATTCAATTGCGACCTGAGGCAATAGTACACCCTGAAATCCATTGTTTTTCATTAATATACCATGCTTTCCTACATTAATTTCCTGGATATGTTCAATTTTCTTTAGGGGGGAAAGAACAGTAATTTCAATACTAACATTTTTAAATTCCTCTTGATTCAATGGGTAAAATCTTGGGTCTTTGAAAGCAGCTGCTCTGGCATTATCAAAAACAGCTTCATAGAGTGGTTTTACTCCAATGATATATCCTATACATCCTCTGAGTTTTTTATTTATTGTAAGTGTTACAAAAACGCCTCTTTGCTCCAGTAACGATTTAGACTTTGGTATATCAGGTTTGTAATCTTTTCCGCTAAACACAGAAGATATTGACTGTCTTGCAATGGATAAAAGATATTTTCGTTCATTTTTTGTTAGCATTTTTATCTCCTTCAAAAATAATTGAGGAATACCCTACAATATAATCACTACGATTACCACTCACGTCGCCACTATTAGTATAATGAAGTAGATATGGTTTATATTTGTTCTCTGAGAGAAGAAATGCTGCAATTCCACCTCCACCACAGGCCATATATTTGTTAGATAGAAATCCATCTAAGAAATTTTTGCCGTTACTGTTTAAAATCGCATTTATTGTAGCCTCATCAGTGCTTCTGCATTCACTGTAAGAATAACCATGGTATAGATCACTTGATATAAGTATGAATGTGTTGTTTTTTAAAAGATATTTAACAATTTCAGAAAGATGTATAATGTCTTTTTCCGTTTGAGAGAGCATTATTATGGGAACAATCCTCTCTATGCCAATATGTATAAGAAATGGTATCTGAACTTCTATTGAGTGTTCGAAAGAAAAATAAAAACTGTCATTTTTTACTGAGAAAAGACTTTTTATCTCTTTTGTTAATTTGTTTGCGACAGATATTTCTCCATTGGGAGCGAGCCAGCTGCCTTCCGGGTAAACGGCAAGGCCCTGTTCAGATATGTAGTGATTTGGTCCGATTATTGCTACAGAGTTAATTTCTGACTTGTATTCTTTTAACGTTTTAAAAATGTATGAAGCTGTTTGTCCTGAGTATATATATCCTGCATGTGGTACAATTCCTGCTATGGGTTTTATGATTTCTTTTGTTTTTATATTTTCAAAAAATCTATTTATAAGATCTGTAAGATCTTCTTTATCAGAAGGATAAAAAATGCCCGCATGTTTTGCCTGTCTCATATGTTTATAATCCTTTTTAGATGTTCTTTGGCTTTTTCCATATTCGGGTTGATATCAAGTGCTTCTCTATACGACTCTCTTGCTTTGTCTATTTCTCTTAGCCCTTCATAACACATTCCCTCATAGTAAAGAAAAATTGCTTCTCTTTCGAAATTCTCTTTGAGTTTCTCAACAATTTTTATCGCTTGAGTATACCTTTTATTTAATAGATAGAATTCGACCATTTCAATAAGTTCTCGTTTGTTTAAAGTTTTGTTAGTTTCTTTAATTCTTCCTCCTTTCCTATTATAAAGAGAATATCTCCTTCTTCTATAATATCATCGCCTCCAGGTACAGTATTCACCTGATAATGTGAATCTATAAGGTTGTCCTTACTCACAAAATTTACAAGCCTTTTTATAGCAATAATGTTTACTCCGTAGTTTCTTCTAAAATCCATGCTTTTTAATGTCTTACCAACCATACTTGGCTTAGCTTTGATTTCAACAAGTTTAACTCCTTCTGGGAAAGAAATTATATCAGATATATTGGGGTTTATAATCATACTTGTAATTCTTTCTGCCATATCTAATTCAGGTTGAAATATTTTATCTGCTCCTATTTTCTCAAGAAGCCTATTATGGAGTTTATCATTTGCCTTGACCCATACTTCCTTTATGCCAATTTCTTTTAATAACATTGTTATAAGTAAGCTCTGATCCAGCTCTCCAACTGACACAATAGCGATATCCATTTCCTGAATACCGGTCTCTATAAGAGCGTTGCCGTCTGTGGCATCAAGTGTAAAGCTGTGAGATACAGTTGAGGAAATATCATCAACTATGGATTGTTCTTTATCTATGGCGAGGACTTCTTTCCCTCTCCTGGCAAGAGCAAGCACTAATGCTTTGCCAAAACCTCCAAGCCCTATAACAGCTATATTGTCAATCATTCTATTATAATTTCTCCTTTTCCTGGAATTGCCCTTCTTTCTTTGTTGAAAAAGAAGGCAGTTCCAATTGATAATGTTCCAACTTTTCCTCCGAACATGGCGATTACTATTAATAATTTCCCATACGTGTTTAAATCAGTAGAAAATGATAAAAGAGGTCTAATTTTACTCCCAAGAGACAGTCCAACAGTGCCAAAAGCTGAAAATACCTCAAATGTTTTGTTAAGTATAGAACCTGTATTGACATTGGTAAGATCGAGCAGGAATATTATAGACAGGACGAAAGCACTGGATATTATTATAAGAGTTGATGCGCGTCTCACAAGATTTTCATCAACCCTTTTACTGAAAAGGATAGTATTTTTCTCTCCTTTTAAAACTCTTTTTATTTCGGCGATAATTATAGCTATTGATGGGATTTTAACTCCACCTGCTGTTCCTCCTGAACTTCCACCTATAAACATTAATATCATTGTTATAAAGATAATTGAGAAAGGTAAAGAGGCGACGGAAATAAGGTTGAATCCTGCTGTTCTTGGGGTGGCAGCATGAAAAAATGAGATAGTTATGCGTGAAGGTATGTTCTGGGTTGGAAGTGAGAAAAAGTAACCAATGGTACCAAGTATTAATAGAATAGTAGTAAATGTGAGTACAATACGTGAATGGTATGTAAGTCTATGAACCTTGCCTCGGAGTTTCCTATATATGTCACTTATAACAAGGAATCCGATACCTCCTGAGATAAATAAAAAGGACACTATAAATGGAAAGAAAATATCTTTGGAAAATCCACTCATATTGTCAGCAAAGCTTGAAAATCCTGCATTGCAGAAGGCAGATACAGAGTGGAATAGTCCATGGAAAAGAGCTTTATTAAGGGGAAACTGTTTAAAAATAAACAGATAACTGCTAAGAAGAATGAAACCTATTAACTCAAAGACAAAAGTAACCTTTATAATATTGAAAGCAAATCTTTTTAAATTATTATAAGAAAGATAGCTTATGGCCTGTTTTACAATTAATCTTTGAGAGATAGGCAGATTCTTTTTAAATAGATAAAGTATACTGGCTGAAATGGTCATATATCCAATACCACCAATCTGGATTAAGAATAGTATGAATAGTTTACCGTATAGTGTGAAATCAGTTGCAGTATTTTTAACAATTAATCCGGTTACACAAATAGAGGAAGTAGAGGTAAAAAGTGAATCTATAAAAGAAAGTTCAGTTTTATGCATAAATGGGAAAAGAAGTATAAGAGAGCCTAAAAGTATAGCTAATAAATAACCTGTAACAATAAATTTGGCTGGATTAATGGCTCGTTTATTTAAAGTATAAGAGAACGGGTTTCTTGTTTTGATAAAGGCCTCACATTTAAGGTATCTTTATAGTTATTCTTTTCTACTATTATATCTGTATTCAGATTGTTATCTGAGTATCTGGCAATAATTGCACCGGCAAGTTCTAAGTTAATTTGTCCAAAAATAATACCATTGGGACCTTTTCTATGGGAAGGATAGAGTAGTATGTGTTTGTCTTTATATATTTCTATCTTTTTGTTATCGTACTCATTTCTCCCTACAAGGAGAATCCCATTTTCAAACGGGAAAATTCTGCCTCTGTTTATGAGTTTTGCAACTGTGTTTGTTATGGGAATTTTTCTTTTGATGAATTGTTTAAGTCTTTTTGCTATTTCTTTATCAGTTAAAAGACACCCTCCTGCTGGCTGTGGATAATACCGCACATTGAATTCTTTTGCAAGTTCTATTTGAATATCTCTTTTACGACCTTTTATGCCATAGAGATGAGCTCTTTCAACTATACCTTTTTCTTCATAAATAGTTTGCGGTAAAACTTTTGCAGAAAGTGGTCTTAATATTTTTCTTCTGAGATTTGTTTGCTCTTCAATTATATTTAATGCCCGGAATCTCTGGCTCATAGGTCTTTCTCCAGCCACTTCCCCGGTAGCAAAAACATCGTATCCCTTATCTTCAAATATCTGTTTTGCTCTTTTAAAAATGAATATCTTACAATCTATACAAGGATTGAGTGCTTTCCCATACCCAAATTTAGGATTTAATAGAACATTTTTGTATTCTTTCATGCTTATGTTATCTTTAATTATTGTAATGTCTTTTGAAAAAAGATGTGAGAAATTTATGGGTTTATCTTCAAAAGGTAAGATGGCATGGTATGCACTAACAGTAAAACCTTCTCTTAAAAGGATTTCCACAGTTAAAATAGAGTCAAGACCACCTGAGTATAAAACGAGAGCTCTTTTCATTTTTTTTTCAGACAAAAGGTATTAATAGGACATCTTTTATTACGGTGTATGGTAATTTGCTAACCTTTGGGAATATAACGTCGATACCAAGAGGTTTGCCCACTACTTCACTTTCTTTGGAGATATCAACAATATTATTAAACATTTCTATTATATTACCATTAAATATCATAGGGGTTAAAATCTCTTTTTCTTTACCATTGTCATATATTACAGAGAAATTTCTTGTTATTCCTGATATATTGCCTTTACTGTAATCAGTGAAGTGTAGATCTTGGAATTTGTTTATAAATATAATTTTATTATGTTTTTTTAAAATCTCATCAAGTTGTGTTTCTCCTGGTTGCATTATTAGATGGTAAGGCATCCCTCCTGGTAAAGGCATAATACATCCATGTCCAGTTGGCTTTGCATTAAATCTTTTAGCTGTGATTGTATCGTAAAGAACATTTTTAAGAATGCCATTCTCTATTATTTTCAAAGGTTTCTTTATGGTACCTTCCATATCAAAAGGGAAAGGGAACAAATCTTCACAAGAAGGGTCGTCATAGATATTAAGCGCTTTAGAAAAGACTTTCTCTCCAAGTTTGTGTTTAAGAAATGATTGGTCTTCATGATATGAATTAGCTCTAAATCCTTTACTTAAAAGTTTTATAATATCAAACATAGCTTCTGGAGCTATAATGACTTTGTATCTACCTTTTTTTATGGATGTTTTTTCCACCCCTGTACTATTTAATGTCTCTATCAAGCGTTGTATCATCCTTTCGTATTTAAGATTCTCTGCAAGAGAGCTTGTGACTTCTCCATAGATTGTTTTATAATCTTTTTTAAGAACAATAGAAGAATGTGTAAAGCTAATTCTACTGTAAGCATCAGTACCTGCAGAATTCACAACTCCTACTTCCAGAAATCCGTTGGCTACTATGCCAAAAGCTTGATTCTTAGCAGCTTTTGCAGAATCTATTAAGAACTTGGCTATTTCTATTCTTTTGTGTGGGGATAGATTCCCTGTTCTTGTATGAAAAGCTGCTGTCTTTTCATAATTTGAATGTTTGGTTTTTATAAATCCTGTAAATCCAGGGGTTTCTTTTTGTTGTCTTGCAATGGTTTCAGCCTGGGCAACAATATCATTTAAAATTCTATGGGATACCTGATTAGTAGAAACCAACCCCAGTCTCTTGCCCAGAGCTAACGTTACGTAAACCTTTTGATTAACCTCATCTACATGATGATTAACATCGTTTCCTGAAAATTTTGTTACTGATGTTCTATAGCTAATGAAAGTCATATGAATGCGTTTCTTGGGAAATTTGGTAAATACACCTTTAGCAAGTTTTTCTATCTTATCTTTCCCTACCATCATATGTTAATTGTAATACCTATTTCTCGAGCGATATCCTTGATATCGTTATAAACCTTGTGATAAAGAGATACGTTAGTTTTAAATTTCTCTTCATTCTCGTATTCTTTTTCGCCGGCAATGAATATTTTTTCCTGATTTTCTTGTTTAGGAAGTTTTTTTATCATTGAAATGTATTCATCCATATTATTTTTTAATTCATCTAAGGAGACAAAGGCTTCCGGGTTTATCGCCATGAAATAATGGCATACATCTGGTGGTGCTTGTTTTTTCCCGTAAACATTTAACCCGAAACTGCCTCCTGATAGAATTCCTGTAAATATATCAACCATCATGCCGAGTCCATATCCTTTGTATCCGCTGTTTTCTTCTCCTGCGCCTCCTAATGGTAAAAGACCGCCACCTGCTCTATTTAAAAGGTTCTTGAGTACTTTTCCCGGATTATCAGTAGGGATACCGTTTTCATCAACTGCCCATGAGAGTGGTATGTTTTTTTCTCTTCTGTTATATACTTCAAGTTTACCGCGAGGAACAGTAGAAGTTGCCATATCCAACACATAAGGTTTTTCCTTGTTTGTTGGGACTGCAATACTCATGGGATTTGTACCTATTGCCATACTTTTTGCAAATGTTGGTACAACAAGAGGAGCTGAATTAGTATAGGAAATCCCTATCATATCTGGTAGAGCCATCATTGAATAGTATCCTGCAATTCCGTAGTGGTTAGAATTATGTACAGTAGCAATACTTACAAAATTTGTAGCGGCTTTTTCAATTACCTTTTTCATTGTTTTATAGGCAACTACCTGCCCTAATCCAGCGTTTCCGTTAATTAGAAGAGTAGTGGGGGTTTCCTTTTCTATAGTTGGTTCAACATCAGGTTTTATTATTCCATTTTTGATTCCATTAACGTATCGTCTTAGACGAGCTACACCATGTGAAGCTATTCCCCTCCTATCAGCTGCAATTAAAACGTCAGCAGTAATTGAGGCGTTTTCTTCACTTACATTTAACTTTTTAAAGATATTTATTACTGCATCTTTAAGTGATTGTATATTTACATCAAAATACTCATTCATTATTACCTCCTATGTTCCATATAACAATCTATTTCCCAGAAATTCTGGAAGACCAGCTTTTTTTATATCCTCAGCCATTTTTTCATGAGGATATTTTAATCTTACGAGCTTAAGCAAATGGGTATCTTCATTGAAAATCATGAAGGAGAGTCTTGGATCTCTGTCCCTTGGTTGTCCCACACTTCCAGGGTTTAGAATATACCTTCTGTCTTTTTTTAAGATATATTCATTTGATTCTATTTTTTTTATACTGTTATTTTTATCAATTTCCAGAATAAAAGGTATATGAGAATGTCCGACAATACCTATTCTCGTATCTAAGTATCTAAGTTGATTTTCAGCTTCTCTTATATTTAAAAGATAGTGCCATTTTTCAGGATAAATGAACGTTCCATGTACTACTGTAAATTCATTGTATATTTCTTTGTATTTAAGTGAGCTTAGATATTCTTTGAGTTCTTTACTTATTCTTTTCTTTGTCCAATTAATTGCTTTTTTGGCTGCATAGTTGAATAAATCAATGGAAGTTGTACCGATGACACCTGCGTCATGATTCCCTATAATACTTATATGTTTAAGTTTAATTAATTCTTTATATACTTCTTCTGGATAACACGCGTATCCTAAGAGATCTCCTACGGAAATGGTAAATTCAATCTTGTTATTATTTATGTAAGAGACAACTGTCTCCATAGCGTAAAGATTTGAATGTACGTCAGATATTATAGCTATTTTCATATTGTTAATTCCTCATAAACTGTTCTTAAGACCCCCCCAATAAATTTTATACTATTTTCAGTGCTATATATGGATGCAATATTTTCCATCTGTTTAATAGTTATCTGCGGTACAATATCTTCTAAGTAGAACATTTCTGTTATACCTATTCGTAGGATTGATTTGTCTACGACGGACATTCTTGCATAGTCAATAGGTTTTTTAATTGAAGATTTAATGTATGCGTCTATATAACTTTTGTTTCTTAAAAACCAGTATGAAGCCTTATTAAGGTATTCCATTGCGTTTTCTTTCAATCTTCTTTTTTTAATTGTATCCTCCGTATACGTTATAGTATTTTGTTGTAGAAGTTCGTACCTATAGAGTTCTTCAAAAAATACTATCCTGGCAGTTTTATTCAAGTTCATTGTAGAGGTTTGACATTTCTATTGCAGATAATGCAGCGTCCCATCCACGATTTCCTGTTTTGAGCCCGGCTCTGTCTAATGCTTGTTCCATCGTGTCTGCTGTTATAATGCCATAGATTATTGGTATTTTACTTTCAAGTGCTTCTTTAGCAATTCCTTTGCTCACTTCGCTGCTAACGTAGTCAAAATGAGGGGTTTCTCCTCTTATAACTGCTCCGAGACAGATTATGGCATCGACATTTGTCGTTTTTATCTTTTCTACTAACGAAGGGATTTCAAATGCTCCAGGAACTCTGTATACTTTAACCTCTTTAGCTTCGTGTCTTTTAAGACAATCAAGTGCTCCTGAGAGTAATCTATCAGATATTGTATCATTAAAACGGGAAACCACTATGGCAAATGTTTTACCTTTGCCAGATAGGCTACCATTTATTTCACTTATTTTCATTACTTCCTCCAAGTTTTAAAAAATGTCCCATTTTTTCTCTTTTTGTTTTTAAATACTCTAAATTTTTTTCATTTGGAGGTATCTCAATATGTACCCTTTCTACAACCTTTAATCCATACCCTTCCAATCCTACAATCTTTGCTGGGTTGTTTGTAATAAGTCTTATTGAGGAGAGTCCAAGATCTACAAGGATTTGGGCACCTATGCCGTAATCTCTTAAATCAGGTGCAAACCCGAGCGCTTCGTTCGCTTCAACAGTATCCATACCTCTATCCTGTAAATTGTAGCAAACAAGTTTATTTAAAAGCCCAATTCCTCTTCCTTCCTGCCGCATATATAAGAGAACGCCAAGACCTTCTTTATCAATCATTTGCATGGCGGAATGAAGTTGATCTCCACAATCGCATCTTAAAGAGCCGAATATATCTCCTGTAACGCATTGAGAATGAACTCTGACAAGAACATTTTTTTTATTCTCTACATCACCTTTTACCAGTGCAAGATGATGATTTTTTTCTATGGCGCTTTCATAGATAATAAGAGAGAAATCTCCGTATTTAGTAGGAAGATGGGTTGTAAATAGTCTTTTTACAAGAGTTTCTTTTCTCATTCTATATTCAATAAGACTTTTTATGGTTACAATTTTTAATGACAGACGACGTGCGATTTCAATGAGTTTTGGAAGACGAGCCATACTTCCATCCTCATCCATAATTTCACATATAACTCCGGAAGGGTAGAGAGAAGCTAATTTGGCAAGATCAGATGAAGCTTCAGTATGGCCTGCTCTTCGCAGTACCCCTTCTCTCCTCGCTTTTAGTGGGAATAAATGTCCTGGTCTTACAAGGTCTTCAGGCTTAGTTTTAGGGTCAATTAAAACCTTTATTGTCTTTGCTCTATCAAATGCACTTATACCTGTTGTTGTTCCTTCTTTGGCATCTACAGAGACAGTAAAGGCTGTTCCATGTTTTTCCGTATTTTTTTTTACCATAATTGGAAGCTCTAATTCCTTTATTCGTTCAGGTGGCAATGATATACATATAAGGCCTCGTCCTTCTTTTGTCATAAAATTTATAAGCTCAGGTGTGATTTTCTCCGAAGCGACCATAAAGTCCCCTTCATTTTCTCTGTCTTCATCATCCACTATGATTATTGGTTTCCCTTTTTTTATATCTTCTATAACTTCTTCAATAGTTGCAAATTCGAATTTATCTTTCATTGTACCACCTTCTAAAATGTTCTTTAAAGGCCTTTGTCTCTCTCCTCTTGACCCACCATTTTTCATGCTCTTTGTACCATTTTACAGTTTTTTTTATGCCTTCTTTAATGAATATTTCTGCTTCCCAATTAAGTTTTTCCTTTGCCAGTTCTTGAGATGATTGAAGATTATACACATGTCCCGGTCTATCCTTTATTTTTTTTATCAGGGGCTTTATTCCTAACTCAAGAGAGAGAAGGTCAAGAATTTCCATGATTGAATAGGATTTTCCTGTCCCTATGTTTATTACGTATCCATTCTCTTTTGTCTTAAGGGCTTTTTCAATTGCTTTTATCCCATCTGATACATATACCCAATCTCTTTTGGCTTCTCCACTACCATAGATATATACAGGTAATTTAGAAAGGATGTTTGTAATAAAAAAGGGTATCAATTTTTCTGGATATTGTCTGGGCCCATATTGATTAAAGAGCCTTAAAATAACCAGGTTTATGCCAAATGTTTTATAAAAAGAATATGCCAATTGTTCAGCAGCCAATTTGGTTGCAGCATAAGGGCTTTGTGGGGCTAAGGGGTGTGCTTCGGTCATAGGAAGGTTCTGAGCTGAACCATATACTTCGCTTGTTGATATGAATATTACTCTTCCTTTAAATTTAGAATCCTTTATTGTTTCTAATAGTTTAGCACTACTTATAAAGTCGTCTTTTATAAATGGATAGATATTAAGTATTGATCTATCAATATGAGTCCTTGCTGCAAGATGTATTACAGCATCAACTTTTTTTAAAAGCTTAGAAACTACCTTTGTATTTCCTATATCGTTTCTAAAAAAAAAGAATCTTTTACTATTTTTTGTGCTGTTTGAAAAGTTATCGAGTCTTCCTGCGTAAAGAAGTTTATCAACAACAAAAACTTCATGGCCTTTGGTAATCAGGTATTCTGTTAGATTAGAACCGATAAAGCCTGCTCCGCCTGATACTAATATTTTCATCCTTCCTTAATCTTCCATGTATAGGGTATATTATTGTTAAAAGGATCAACTCTATATTCATCAGGGGCTTCATAGTTATAATGTTTATCAGGAATATTAATCATATATGCTGGTTCAGTTCCTATCCCTTTCATCCCATGATATACTCCGGGAGGAATAGAGATAAGAAGCGGTTTTTTCTCTCCTACAAAAAATTCATTAATTTCTCCTGAGGTTGGTGATGTTTCTCTCCCATCGTAGAGAACAATCTTTGCCATGCCTTTAATCACAGTCATGTTATCTGTTTGTGTTTTGTGAAAATGCCATCCCTTAACAACATTTGGATAAACTACTGAAAGATAAACTTGACCAAAACGGGTATATATAGAATCATCATCCCGCAATATTTCCATTAGCCAGCCTCTTTCATCAGGTATCACACGCAAATTCTTGACTTTTACGTCATCTATCATACGCATTTTAAATTATACACACTATTTGGGGATAGTCAAGGATTAAAAAAAGTGCTAAATCAAGAAAATTAAAAAGGAGAGATAAAGAAGCGTAGGTTAACCATGCTTTTGGAAATTAATATCCACCTATATCGTAAATCCTCCATATAAGATCTTCTGATGGGAAAAGAGTTACCTGAACATTGCTTTTTACTCCTTCTGAAATAATGAATCCTTTCACTAAAGCCATCTCTTCATCCTTTTCAATGTTTTTAAAATCAAATGTATCAATTTCTATCTCTTTAAAGCTTGTTTTGAGTTCCTCAATATCGACACTCAGCAATACAGATTCATCATGTAGAAGTTCTATCGCTCTTTCTGCGTTATGTTCTTTTAGCGCATTATAAAAAATATTTACAATGTCAATCGGAGAAGGTAGTCTACTGATACTATATATTTTCCATGTATTGTCTTCATGTAATAGTACTACGTCTATTGGCCTTTTTTCACTTTTGACAATTATGTACCCTCTAACGTTTGCCTGTTTATCATTATTGCTAACCCAGTTAAAGTTGTAATCTTCTACAGAATTTTCTTCAAGGGCTGATGTTAAATCCTCTTTCTTGATAGTATTTAAATCTGATTCGCTATGAAAGAAAGAAAACACCTTATCAATATTTTTGTCTTTCATGTTTTTATAAAATTCATTTACTATTTTAATAGGTTGTGAAAACCCTATGTTTATTATAATACCTGTTAAGAAAACTATTAATACTTTATTCATTAGCTCTCCTTTTATTTTAATTCATAATTTTAAGTATTTTATAGGTAAAGTCAAGGGTTAATCTTTTCATATGGTACAGAAATTTATTATTGAGTTGCTATTGATTTTTTATATGTATAATGCAATTAAATACTTGACAAACCCAAAAAAATATATATAATGTTTTTGTTAAGCTATTGGGCATAAAAAGGAGGCATAAAACATGATTCTTTATTCAGGAGGCAATAAAAATATGAGATTTTTCAAATACTCATATACAAATAAATATAAACGGATTAGAGAGTGGTTTCATTTCGCTGATAATTTACTTCTGTCTGCAGAATTGGATACATAAGAGAGAGATGAGAGAGAGGAATATAACGTTTATAAAATGAAATAAGTTTTTCCTTAAGGAACAAATTTTAATGAGTATAATAAAAAGTTTTGGAATAAAGAATTAAGGTTAATATAAAAAGGGAGGTGGATGGATTGATGATTTATGAGGATGATTTAGATGGATATGAAGTTTTAGGACGTGTTGTTAAGGCAGCAATAGAAGGAGCACGATTTGTTCGTGGTAATGTGTTGTTTAAGGTCCTAAGTAAAATTGACAGTCATGAATACATACTTGATAATTGGTATCCTTTAAAAGATATTCTTATGGATTTGTATAATGCTGATAAGCATTTAGGTCCTTTTACATTAAAGAAAATAGGAAAGAATATACCGCTTTATGCCTCATGGCCAGCTGATATAAATAATCTTCAAGAAGCACTTGAATCAATTGATTATGCATACCATATGAATCATAGATATCACGGTGAGATTATGTTTGATATGAGAACAGGAGAAATGTTGGAAGGGATAGGGCATTATACGTTTAAAAAAATAGCTGATAATAAGTTTAAAATAGTTGCAGATAATCTTTATCCGTGCGATTTTGACAGAGGCATAATAGAGGCTGTAGCCAGTAAATTCAGACCTTATGATATTTCTCTTATTAGTATTACTCATGATAAAGGTTCATGCAGGAAGAGGGGGGATAAGTTTTGTAGTTATACAGTAGAACTTTGTTAGGTTGTTGAATATAGTTTGGGTTAAAGAAGAGTATGTGTTTGAGAGAAAAAATAACTTTTAAAAAAAGGAGAGTAAATGCATTTTTGTCTTTTTTTTGTTTTTTTTAAACCTGAACCAGTAGATATTAAATATTTGAAGGAAATTGGATATAAGGTTAAGGCTCCTTTGAAATATGATTCTTATACTATTTCAGATGAATGGGCTTTTATAGGGCCTGAAGATTATATTTCAACAGGACAAACGTTTTCAGGAAGAGCAGCATATATACTTTTGGGAAAGGATAGAATACTTTATGTAGCTACTGCTCAAGGTGGGGTATGGAAGAGTGAAGATAACGGTGCTAATTGGAGTGTGTTGACTGATGGCCTCTCTTCTCTTTCTTCCGGTGCTTTATGTTTTTCTCCTTTTGATTCCAGTATAATATACTATGGTACAGGAGAAATGCATTTTTCTGGAGATTGCTATTTTGGAGATGGATTGTTTAGAACCGATGACGAAGGTCAAACATGGCACAAGGTTGCTGCTAAAGAGAGAGTTGGTGCATATATTTCTCATGTTTTTGTTTCTTCTTTAGACAGTAATACAATATTTATATCAAGTGATAGAGGATTTCTAAAGAGTAATGATAACGGAAAAACCTGGAATGAAATTCTGAAATTTTCCTGGGCTACAGATATGGCAGTTATGAATGATACCGTTTTTGTAGCCTTACATAGTAATGGTATATATAGATCTGTTGATAATGGAGAAACCTTTACTAAACTATCAGGCTTGCCAAACAGTGGTTTTGCAAGGATTAATTTTGCTTTTAGTAGTGACCATTCAGTTATATATGCCAGTTTTGTTGCGAATGACGGTTCTTTATACGGTATCTATAAATCTATAGATAATGGAGATAACTGGCAAAAGCTTGAAAATGTTCCTAATTATCTTGCCAGTCAGGGATGGTATGATAACTGTATTGCTGTGGATCCTACGAATCCTGATATTTGTTATGCAGGTGGTGTATATCCTTATAGGTCTGGCTATTACGGTCTTGTAAAAACAGAGGATGGTGGTAATACGTGGAATGATGTAACAGTTGGAGTAAATGGGGTTGCATTACATCCTGATCAGCATTTTTTAGCCATAAACAGTAGTGGAGTAGTATATGTTGCAAACGATGGTGGTATATGGAGAAGTGAGGATAGGGGAGCAACATGGATAAACATGAATAAAGGATTGGCCACATTGCAATTTTATTCAATAGATGTGTATTCAGAGACTCCATCCACAGTTATGGGAGGTACTCAGGATAATGGAACATTGTATACAACAGGCGAGTTAGAATGGAAAATGGTTTCAGGCGGAGATGGTGGAGGATGTGCTTTTGAAACCGGTTCACTTGTATCATATACTTCATATATAAATCTTAATCCTTTGTGGAAATTTGTTGGTTGGAACTACTATGGCGAAGTAACAGGCCCATGGGACTCAGATAGAACAATCTGGACATATAATCCAGTAGAAGCTTCTCCTAATGAAAAAAAACACATATACGTTGCTACTCATAGGGTATGGGAAACAAAAGATGGCGGTACGAATTGGTATAATATAAGCGAAGATTTAACAGGTAACGCTGGTTCAATTTTATCTCTTTCTATAGCAAAGGATAATCCTCAAATTATTTTGACAGGAAGCTCAAATGGATATATATATATAACTGAAAATAACGGAGCATCCTGGAAAAGAGTATATAAAGCCGCTAATGAGATTTCCGGGATAGCTGTCTCTCCTGATGCAACAGATATTATTGTCTCAAATAAGAGTTCATCTGGTGAACGTGTTATATATTCTAAAGATAAGGGGGAAACCTGGGAGGATATTACAGGTAATTTCCCTGAGGATTTGAGGGTATTAACGCTTACCTGTGCTTTTTTTGAAACCGGGTTTAAGATATTCCTGGGAACTGACTACGGTGTTTATTTTTCGTCAGATACAGGTAAAACCTATTCCTACTATGGGAATCTTCCTCGCCTTGCAATCTATAAATTAAAGTATCATTCTGCCTCAAAAACTTTAACAGCAGCAACCCATGGAAGAGGGATGTGGCAGATAGATGTAGATGATTTCTCTTCTATAGTGGAGAGAGCCTACTCTTTAAGATACTTTACGAATAGGGAAGTTATTGTTTATAGCGCTACAGGTGAAAGATTATACATAGGTAGATATAGAAATCATATGTTTTCTTCAGGAATATATTATATAAAGGAAGTCTCAACGAATAGAATATATAAATATATTATAATAAGATAGAGGGTTTTTCCTTCTTGACAAGCATATATTTATATATATAATAATAAAAAGGAGGTATAAATGAAAAAAAGATTTTTTATAAGCGTGATGTTGTTAGTCATAGTATTTTTTTCTGTAAACTGTAAACGTTCTTATGGTAGAGAGAAAAACTTCAATGGGGTTCAACTTTTTTATACTAATCAAGTTTCTGAAAGATTAGCTGATAGATTGGGCAGATATTTAATTACATCTGATACTATCCCGATTAATGCTATGTTTCACAGTCATTTTCTTACTACTTTCACCATTATACTTATTAATGTCTGTATTATATTT
>JALVRC010000003.1 GCA_027025255.1 Caldifarciminota bacterium | reverse complement strand
GGTATAAATATATTATAAGGATAGAAAAGCGTATTCAGGTTGTAATTTAAAAGCATTTAAATCTTTTAAATCTTGACAAAACTAAAAAGTTGTGTATAATGTAATTATAGCCTACCTTTAAGAGATCGAGACCTTATTAGTCCTGCTGTTCTAACTGTTCCTTGTTAGGAGTGTTTGTTATTTTGTTTTTAAGAGATTGAAATAGGTAAGAATGTGCCAAGGTTGTATAACTTTGCGTTAGAAGTTATACAACCTTGTGAGGGCATTGTTAGGAGAAATTGATAGTGCAATAGTACAGTGCTTACACAAATTTAAAAAAGGACAATATAAAATAGGATTTTAACACTTGACAGAGAGAATTTTTTGGATATAATGGCATCATGTATGAAATTTTTCTATTTTTTAAGGGAAAAGGTATTTAATAATCATGAAAAAATCAGTAAGGAGGATTTAAATAATGAATTTTAAGAAAATAAAAATTATATTATTGGCAATACCAATCATATTGATTAATCAATGCAATTTTAAAGATAGTTACTACATAGCGCCTTCGCCTGATGATATAGAGAAACTGGGGATAGAATGGTGCCATATTCCAGCAGGGTCTTTTATTATGGGTTCAGAAGACATATATGCTAATAAAAACGAACAGCCAGAACATGAAGTGTATCTTGATGATTACTATATATCAAAATATGAAATTACAAATGCCCAGTACTGTGCTTTTTTAAATGCTTACGGGAAAAACTCCTACCAGGGGCACGATTGTATAGATCTTTCTTCTTCCTATTGTATGATTTATAAAAGAGATGGTCAGTACTATGTAAGAAGAACCTATGAAGACCATCCTGTTGTTGAAGTAAGCTGGTATGGAGCAAAGGCATTTTGTGATTTTTATGAATGGAAATTACCCACAGAAGCCCAATGGGAAAAGGCAGCAAGGGGAACAGACAAAAGAACATATCCCTGGGGTAATCATGAAGCCTATTATAATAAAAAGTACTATGCTAATTACAATCAGATGCTTCTGGCAGCAGATGGATATAGTATTACAGCTCCGGTAAATTCGTTTCCACAGGGGAAATCTCCTTATGGATGTTATAATATGGCTGGTAATGTATGGGAGCGGTGTAACGACTGGTATGATGAAAACTACTATTCATACAGTCCTTTCAATAATCCTGAAGGGCCCAGCTATGGTAGTCAAAAAATAGTGCGGGGTGGAAGTTATGGAGAGATTTCAAATTTTATGCGATGTAGTTTCAGAACAAAAGAAGAACCATACAAGACTTCGAAACTTGTTGGATTTAGACCTGTAAAGGATAGGTAGTTAACATAATTATTTTAAGTGTTATAAATTTCTTATGTTAATAAATATAATGTTTAGTACGCTGTATAATTTAGTAGAAAGAATGCGAATTAAATACTTGACATATTGAGTATAATTTTTTAATAAAAGGGCAAGAAAGTTTTAGAAGGTTAATAGAGTTTAGTTTTTAAGGTAAAAAAAAAGGAGGTAGGATGCTCAATGATGGCAAACAATGAAAACGGTAATGGTGGAGGTTTTGGAACAATGACCTCTTATTATGATATTGATGTCACTATAGAGGATTTATACGTTAGTGGAAACTACGCTTATGTTACTGCTAAAACATACGGTGTTTATATAATAGACATATCAGATCCTGAAAATCCTACACAGGCTGGTGTCTGGGATAAGACAAAGGGTCAGGCATGGAATGTTTTTGTAAAAGACAACTATATGTATGTTGCAGATAAACATGGGGGAATGGCTATTGTGGATGTGTCAGATCCTAAAAATCCAAAGGATGTGGGTAGATACGACAATGGTTATGATGTTGAAGAGGTAGTTGTTGATGGGAATTATGCATACTTAGCTGGTGGTACTGGGAAATACGGTGTGCTCATAATCCTTGATATCTCAGATCCTAAAAATCCTACAGAGGTTTGTGTGGATACAGTTTCTCAGGAGGCTCTACTAAGTATTACATATAATAATAATATTGTATATGCTGGTGGTGGTAGGGGTACTCTATACATCTTTGATGTAAGTAATAAACAAGCCCCTCAACAGATTGCTACATATTATAACGAAGGAGATCCAGGATTTAAACCCTGGGGACTTGGCGTAACCTATGCTGATAGTAAGCTCTTTTTTTCTGACTGGGGTGCCGGGCTTATAATCCTTGATGTATCGGATCCTAAGAATCCAAAAGAGCTTTCCGTTTTTTATGTGAAAGAAAACAGAAATGGATTTTATGACTGTGCTGTTGTAGGAAATAGAGCCTATGCAGCTAATTCATGGGGAGGTCTTGCTGTAGTAGATATTTCTGATGCTTCCAATCCAATGCTTGTTGATTCGCTTATTGCAGCTGATATTGAGAAGACAATTGAGAAGCCTTCTTATCATGGTGTATGTGTGAAAGGGGATTATGCATATGTCGTTGATAATGGGGAACAGATTTTAAGCATTATTAACATAAAGGAATAGTAAGAATTTATATATGGAGGCAGGGATTTCCCTGCCTCCATACGATATAATTTTTTAAAACGTTAAATTTCTGGTTAGGAAGGTGCAGAAGTGGGCTGATTTTCTGGTTAGAGAATTTAAAGGAATGTAATTCTAAAACTTGACAAGATAGCTTTTATGTGTATAATCTATGCATGATAAAGAAAAATGAGTTGTTAAGGATTGAAAACCTTACAGTTGAGATTGGAGAGAAGATTGTGCTTAAGAATATCAGTATGGTAATAAATGAGGGAGAAACTCATATACTGTTTGGACCGAATGGTAGTGGCAAGTCCTCTCTTTTGTATACAATAATGGGTATAGAGGGTTATAGGATTTTAAATGGAAAAATCTTCTTTAGGTCCGAGGATATTACTAATCTGAGTATTGATGAAAGAGCAAGGAAGGGAATCGGTATTGCATATCAGCATCCGCCTGCTATTAAGGGAGTGAGGCTTGAGAAGCTTATAAATTTTATTGATAAAGAGAGTAAGGATATTGTTAGTCTTTCAAAGGAGTTAAAAATGAAGGATTATCTTTTAAGGGAGGTGAATTTAGGTTTTTCAGGTGGAGAGATGAAACGTTCTGAAATTCTTCAACTGCTTTCTCAGAATCCAGTACTTTCTTTAATTGATGAGCCAGAGTCAGGCGTTGATATTGAAAATATTGAAATACTTGGTCAGGCTATAAAGAAGCTACTTGAGCGTCATCTTAATAGAACAAGGACTCGGTCAGGGCTGATAATTACACATACTGGCTTTATACTTGATTATGTAAAGGCTGATCATGCTTATATACTTCTGGAAGGGAAAATTATCTGTGAAGGTAATCCTTTTGAGATTTTTGAAAACATACAAAAAAATGGGTTTACAGCATGCAAAAATTGCACGAAGTAGTTTTAAATAAAGAGGATAAACATAAATTAGAAAGTGTTGGGTTTGATGTAGAAGGGGCAAGATCTGCAAGCTTTCTTATGAATGATGATAAGGTTGTTTTGAGTGATGTTGAAGATATGGAAAAAGGACTTGTTCTTATACCTTTAAAGAAAGGCTTAGAGAAGTATTCGTGGTTGGAAGAACGACTCTGGAGGCTTGTTCCTCTGGATAAGGATGAATTCACAAGAAGAGCAAAGGATGCTGAGGGTTATCTTATATATGTACCGCCGGGGTTGAAGATTAAAAGACCTTTGCAGGCATGTTTTTTTATTAAAAGCCATGCGCTTGAACAGAAGGTTCACAATGTTATAGTAATGGGTAAAGGGTCTTCTCTGGATATAATAAATGGTTGTGCTACTGCTAACTATGATACACAGGGAATGCATATAGGTATTACTGAGATTTATATTGAAGAGAATGCTTATTTAACATATACCATGATACATGAATGGGCTCCTGGGGTAGAGGTTAGAGCCAGGACAGCAGTTCATGTCAAAAGAGAAGGACAGTTTGTATCTAATTACATAAGTCTTCAGATGACTTCTCTTACTCAGAGTGCTCCTCAGATTTATTTAGAAGGAGAAGGGGCAAAAGCGCGTTTGACAAGTCTTGTATTTGCTCCTGATAATGCTGTGTATGATCTTGGTGGTTCAATATATCTTAAAGAGCAAAATACTGCAGGTGAGATAATAAGCCGTGTTGTTTCAAACGGAGGCAGAATTACTTCAAGAGGCGATATTATTGCCAGAGCAGAAGGTGTTAGAGGTCATATGGAGTGTAATGGTATTATTCTTAAAGAGCATGGAGAGATAACTGCTGTACCTGTTCTTTCATCAAGTACTCTGAATGCTGATCTCACACATGAGGCAGCAGTCGGGAAGATAAGCAGGGTTGAGGTTAATTATTTGAAATCAAGGGGCTTAACAGAGGAAGAAGCAGTGCAGTTTATCATAGAAGGCTTTCTTGATACCAAGCTATTGAAATTACCCCAAAGTCTTGAGGAAAATGTTGAGAAAACAATGGAGCTTTTAAAACATAGTGCATTATAAAGGAGAGGCATGAAATTAAAAACATCCATTAGTAAGATAGAAAAGAATAAAATAATATTAAAAGGTTATTCTATAGAAGATTTGATGCAGGGAAGAAGTTTCCCTGAGGTTATTTTTTTAACGTGGTTTAATAGATTCCCTGATGATAGAGAACTTAAGATGTTCAATGCTATACTTGTATCAAGTATTGATCATGGATATTCTCCTCCCAGCGTTAATGTAACAAGGATTCTTGGCAGTGTTAGAGCCCCTATAGGTACAGCAGTGGGGGGTGGTCTTTCTGCTATAACAGATGTTCATGGAGGAGCGGTTGAACGTGCAGCTGAGGTGTTTAAAGAATGGGGTGATAAAGAAGGGACAGTTGAGGATAAGGCAGCAAAACTTGTCCAAACTTACAAAAGAGAGGGGAAAAGAATATCTGGTTTTGGGCATAGGTTGCACTCAGAAGATCCCAGGTCTAAAAAGCTTATTGAGCTTGCTCAAGAAAACGGGTTTGCGAGCAAATATCTTCCCTTTGCACTTGCGATTGAGGAGTACTTCAAATCCAGAAACAAACAATTGCCTTTAAATGTAGACGGTGCAATTGCTGCTGTAATAGTTGAGATGGGGCTTCCTGCAAGCTTTGGTAAGGCATTCTTTATGCTTTCACGTATGGTAGGTCTTGTTGCTCACTACGTTGAGGAGGTAGAAAATGAGCGTCCTATGAGAAAGTTTATAACAGCTTCAACATTATATGAGGGTCCATGGGAAAGGAAATGAAGAAGACATTTGTTGAGAAGGTGTTAAATGGTAAACAGGGAGAAATCGTAGAGGTATCTCCGGATTTTATTCTCTCCCATGACAATACAAGAGCTATAAGGGATAAGTTCTTAAAGCTCGGGATAGACAGGATTAAAGACAATAAAAAACCTGTTATAGTACTTGATCATACGATTCCAGCGGCAAATGAAAAGTATGCATCCAATCACAAGATAATCAGGGAATTTGTAAATGAGCAAGGTATAGAGTATTTTTATGATATAAATAGTAAAGGAGGTATCTGTCATCAGGTACTCTCTGAGAAGGGATTTGCTCTTCCCGGTGCTATAATACTTGGGGCTGATTCACACACAACTACGTATGGGGCATTCGGAGCATTCTCCGCGGGTATTGGTAGAAGCGAGGTAGCAGCACTCTGGGCAATGGACAGTATATGGTTGAGGGTTCCGGAGAGTATAAAGATTGTGATTCACGGCAAGCCGCGTCCTTACATTAGTGCGAAGGATATAGTTCTTTATATAATTGGTAAGATTAAGGCTGACGGAGCATTATACAAGTCAATAGAGTTTAGTGGAAACGTGGTGGAGGAAATGAGTATTGCCTCCAGAATGGTTTTAACAAATATGGCTGCTGAAATGGGTGCTAAGAATGCCTATATCATGCCTGATAAAAAGACACTTGACTATGTTGACAGCATTCATAAGAAGGCGTTTATTCCTGTTTATCCTGATGAAGGTTGTGATTATGAAAGGGTTTTAGAGTTTGATGTAAGCGAGATAGAGCCTCAGGTCGCATTTCCTCATAATGTTGACAATGTAAGGTCAATTGAAGATGCAGAAGGTATTGAGGTTAATCAGGTGCTTTTAGGTACGTGTACTAATGGCAGGCTTGAGGACCTTTCAAGGGCTGCACAGGTTATTTCAGGAAGACGGGTTAGCGAGCATGTGAGGTTTCTTGTTATTCCTGCTTCCTGGGAGATATACAGACAGGCTTTAAAGCAGGGTATTCTGTCCACGTTGATAGATGCTGGTGCGGTTATTTTGAATTCCGGGTGCGGTCCGTGTCTTGGTGCACATATGGGGATACTTGCCAAAGGTGAAAAGGTGGCTTCAACATCAAATAGAAATTTTAAAGGCAGAATGGGCTCTACTGAGGCAGAAATTTATCTTGTATCACCTGAGACCGCTGCAGCTACAGCTATTGAAGGTAAGATAGCAAACCCTCGCAAATATTTATAGGAGGCTTATGCAGATTAAAGGTCATATATTTAAGTATGGCGATGATATAAACACAGATGTCATATTTCCCGGAAGATATACCTATGTATCAATGAGCTCTGAGGAGCTTGCAACTCATGCGCTTGAAGATCTTGACCCTTTGTTTTCCAAAGAGGTAAGAAAGGGCGATGTTATTGTTGCTGGTAAGAATTTTGGCATGGGTTCTTCGCGTGAACAGGCAGCAACATCCCTTGTTGCCTGCGGTATTGGTGCGATAATAGCTAAATCTTTCTCAAGAATCTTCTTTAGAAATGCTATAAATAATGGTTTACTTGTAATAATTCAAAAAGACGTTTATGATATAGCGGAAAAGAATGATTTGGTTGAAATAGATACTGAAAATGGTATAATAAAGGTGAATGGAAAGGTATTTCCCTTTTCTCCCTATCCTGCACATCTAATGGATATAATAGAAGCCGGAGGGCTTTTAAACCTTGTAAAAAGGAAGTTACATGAAGGTAGTTAAATATATACTTATTTTCTTTGTTTTGCCCGTTGCAATAGGTATTGGTGTATATTTTGGATACGGGTATTGGTCTCACCAACGTGAGATAAAGCTTTTAAAAAGGGTTATCAAACACCTAAAGGAAGAATATCCTGTTGCAAAGGTGGCTGTGGAAGAGCAGAATGATACGTATACAACTATTACATACGTACTTGTTGATATGGATGGGAAAAAGAAGCAGAGCTTTGAACATATAAGAATTCAGGGTAAAGTTTTATACTTTGATGCTTTAACAATCCTTTTTGAATATCCCCTTGTTGAAAAAGGCGATAAAAAAACGTTTATTTTTCCAACACGTATTTTTTCACAGAAGGTATCTCCTAAGGACGGATATAATCTTGTTAATCTGGATGAGGATGGAATACCTCAGGCATTTTATACACTTTCAGATAAAGAACTTGCAGAAAAGGATTATAAATTAGTTTTGAAACGTTTCTGGTATTATGCTAATAATCCGGATGAGGCGAGAAAGGTTGGTATACGAACAATGCATGGAGATGCTGTATCAATAAAATGTATGGTTGGAAGAGCCTATGAGCTTATTGCAACGTCAAACGGTATGATAATAAAATCAGAGGAGGCATGGTGGCAATAGTCCTCTTTATGCAGCTATTTGATTATTATTTTCCTGTTCAACCAATGTTTTCACTCTCAGGTTCCTGCCTTCCTATAAGAACAATCACATTTGAGGTATATATGTGGTTAAAGGATAGTTCAGATGTAGTCCCTGTAAAACTAAGGATGTCTTCTGACGGGTCCAATGAGCTTTTTTTAAGATTTAACATGTACCATAATCATGAAGACAGTGTTTTTCTAAGAAACGATAGGGTAGAGTTGGGTTACAGACGAAGCATAATTAAATCAACATACGGCTTTTTCTCAGCTGGACCAATGCTTTCTCTTAATAAGGAAAAACAGCTTAAGATGGGCAGCTTTGCAGGTTATATGTATGACAGGCATTTTTTCAATGCCGGGGTGAGCCTATATTTAGAAGACATTTATTTAAAGCCTTTTGACATGTCAGGCTATAGATTCTCATATTCTTTGTATGCAAATGCGTATTTTTTTGACAGGATTCAAGCAGGGCTCGAATGGTTTGGTACAAACCAACTATACTCCGCAGTTTCCATAAGATGGTCTTTTATGTTTATAAGATTTTTTTATGGAGAAGAGTCGTTTGGAGTGGGTATTAACATGATGTATTAAGGTTTAAACGAAATAGCTTCAGGGTTTAAAACAGAGAATTATAGTAATAATAAAGCTTTAAAGTAGGTTATGGTAACGTTAACATACTAAATCATCAGAAATCTTGTAGTATTCTTCTCCTTTTTATCAGGCTTATTTCCTTGACTTTACTTTATTTTTATATATAATATCACATGGATTTTTCAAGGTTAAAAGAAGATAAATTAACCCCTTTAAATATTGTACGTGCACTTGATCGTTACATTATAGGTCAGTACAATGCGAAAAGGGCCGTAGCAATTGCCATAAGGAATAGATGGCGCAGGATAAGGGTTAAGGGGGATATTAAAAGAGAGATTTCTCCAAATAATATTTTAATGATTGGACCTACTGGTGTAGGTAAGACTGAAATAGCGCGTAGAATAGCTCATTTATCCAGTGCTCCTTTTGTAAAGGTTGAAGCAAGCCGTTTTACAGAGGTAGGTTATGTGGGTAAGGATGTTGAGTATATGATTAGAGCCTTAATTGAGGTTGGGGTGAATATGGTTAAAGAAGAATTTAAAGAACGTATCAGGGGTAAGGCGAGGAAAAGGGCTTTAAAAAGACTTGTAAAATACCTATTATCCAAGTTTAAACCTCCACAGGAAAAAGTCAAAGAGGAAGAGTCGCGTATCCAGTCAAAGTTATTGTCAGGTGAATTAGATGAGGAGGAGATTGAGATTAAGCCTGAGACTCCCCAATCAAGGGCTGTTCCAATAGGAATGGAGTTTATAGCAAATACCTCTCCGGAAGAAATGATGTTTGATTTACAGGATATGTTAAATAGAACTCTTAATCCGGGTAAGAAAACGCGTAGATTAAAGGTTAAAGAAGCAATGGGGCTTTTAACTGACGAAGAAATGGAGAAACTTATAAATATGGATGATGTGGTTGCAGAAGCGAAATATAGGACAGAGGAAAAGGGTATTATATTTATTGATGAAATAGATAAAATAGCATCTTCAAGAACTCATGGCCCGGATGTCTCAAGAGAAGGAGTGCAGAGAGATCTTTTACCCATTATTGAAGGTACACAGGTAGTAACAAAATACGGGCTTATAAAAACTGATCATATATTATTTAT
The DNA here is from genome assembly GCA_027025255.1 of Caldifarciminota bacterium. GTDB lineage: Bacteria > Hydrothermota > Tepidihabitantia > B3-TA06 > JALVRC01 > JALVRC01. The sequence goes on along the minus strand of JALVRC010000003.1, from coordinate 12,285 downwards.
TGGGGCAGGCGCATTTCATATGTCACGTCCTTCAGATTTGATTCCTGAATTACAGGGAAGATTTCCTATTAGAGTTGAACTTGATCCTTTAAAAGCAGAAGATTTTGAAAGAATCCTTGTAGAACCTGATAATGCTATAGTAAAGCAGATACAGGAATTATTCAAGGTAGAAGGAGTAAAGGTCGTATTTACAGAGGATGCAATAAAGAAGATAGCAGATATTGCTTATAAGGTTAACGAAGAGAAAGAGAATATCGGAGCGAGAAGGTTACAGAGTGTTGTAAACTATTTAATGGAGGATTATCTTTTTAAGGTCCCGGATGAAATATATGATGAAATTAATATAGATGCGGATTTTGTTGATAAACGTTTATCTGAGCTTATAGAAAATAAGGATTTAAGTGATTATATACTTTAAAGACTTGACAACTTCCCTTTTATGTATATAATTTATCATGATTAATCTTATACTTTTTTTGCTAAATTCAGGTCAATTTGAGTATCTTGCTCATATGAATGTTAATGGTGCGAGTAGTATCGGGATGAGTAATGTGGTTAATAAGATGGATTTAAAACTTCATTTTATTTACAATATTAAACGTGTTTCTTTAGACACTTTAATTGTTGATTTTGTGACTAAATCTGTTGATTTTCTGATTAACAACGGTAGAGGCTGGACTAAAATTCATGCACTTGATTCTTTGAAGAATAAACCTATTAAGGGCGTATTTATAAATAAGCTATTTTATCCTGAAAAGGTGAGTAAGAATATACTTGTGGATTTTTACTCCTCATACTATAATTTTTTGCCTGATAGCTCTTTAAAAGAAGAAGGAAAAGAATTTAAACGCAATGAAGGCGATAGTTTGAATTTTCATAACGAGAGAATTATTATAAAAAAATTATATACAGAATTTGGTGAGAAGATGGCTTTAATATTAAAGATAGACAGTACAAGTATAGTTTCTACAAATCTTATGAATGGAAGAGAATTGAGAACAAATACCATAAGTATAGATAGTAATACAGTGAAGTATTCTGTTGATAGGAAAATAGTTCTTTCTTCCAATATAAAGGGGATAATGATAAGAAAAGGTATTATTGATAAAGATACTTTTTCTACAAAAGTACTTAAAACAACCACTCTTGAGTTGGTGGAATAGGAGGTTTTATGTGGATTATTTTGTCATTATTAAACATTATTCCTATTGCTGATATAAGAGAAAATGATGCTACTGGTAAACCTCTTAAAGAGGGTGAGCTTGTAGAAATTACAGGAATTATAACAGCTTCTGTACAGTTTGGAGATAGGGGACCTGCTACTATACAGGATAGTAGTTTTGGTGTAGCTTTATATGATGATAAGGTATCAAGCCTGAATATTGGTGATTCTGTTATCATTTCAGGTAAGGTTACTCTATACAACGGGCTTACTGAGTTAACGAGCATTACAGTAAATGTCCTTGAGAATTTAACACCTCCAGACCCTGAGGAGATTACTGTTAATGATTTATCTGAAAGGGACGGATATACAGAGCTATATGAGAGTAAATTGGTTGTTATTAGAAATGTAACGATAAAAGAAGAAGGTATTTTTAAAGATTCCGTATACAATTACACAATAGAGGATAAGAACGGAGATACTGCTCTAATATATATTGATAAGGATACTGATATCATAGGTAAAGAAATCCCTCAGGGGAGTGTGGATATAATCGGTGTTGTTTCTCAATATGACAGGAGTAGTCCCTATTGGGAGGGATATGAATTAAAACCACGTATGTATGCTGATTTTCAATCTCATCATGGTATTGTAGATAAGGGGTTAATAAGGAATAGTTCTGTTGTAAAGGTTTTTGATATAAATGGTCGTCTGGTATACAATGGGAAATATGCGGATTTTAAAGATTATAATTTAAAAAACGGCATATATTTTTCTGTTTTTAAATATAAGAGTGAGCTTAGCGTTAAAAAGCTTATAGTAGTTGAGGATAAGTCTAATGAAGATTAAACTCTACAGTGATTATTCATCTGAAAATGACTGGATTATAATACCAGAAGGTTCTAAGCTTAAAGATGCCTTAGAAATAAACGAGGAAATAATTATTATAAAGATTAACGGAGAGGTTGCATCCCCGGAAACAGTATTGAAAGAGAATGATGAAGTTAAATTAGTTCGTTTTTCTGGGTTAGAAGGTAAAGAGATTTTCTGGCATTCCAGCGCTCATATTATGGCTCAGGCAGTAAAGAGAATTTTTCCTAAGGCGAAATTGGCCATTGGGCCTCCAATTGAGAACGGTTTTTACTATGATATTGATTTTGAGAATCCTTTTACAGAAGAGGATTTAAAGCGTATTGAAAAAGAGATGAAAAAGATTATAAAACAGAATCTTAAGATAGAAAGGATGGTACTCCCTAAAGAGAAGGCTCAATCTCATTTTTCTTTTGAAGGTGAAGTATACAAGCTTGATATTATAAATGAGATAGAAGAGGATACAGTTTCTTTATACAAACAGGGTGAATTTGTTGATTTATGTAGAGGTCCGCATGTTATAAGTACAGGTGTTATAAAGCATTTCAAACTTCTTTCTGTGGCAGGTGCTTATTGGAGAGGTAATGAGAAGAATAAGATGCTTCAAAGGATTTACGGTATCAGTTTCCCCAAGAAAGAAATGTTAGATGAGTATATAAAAGGTATAGAAGAGGCTAAAAAAAGAGATCACAGAGTATTGGGTAAGAAATTAGGTATATATTCGATTTATGAGGAAGCAGGTCCTGGTTTAATATATTGGCTACCAAAAGGGGCAATTATACGGCATATTGTTGAGGAATTCTGGTTAAAAGAGCACCTGAAAGAAGGTTATCAACAGGTGTATACTCCACATATTGCAAGAGCAAAACTCTGGCAGACATCAGGTCATTATGATTTTTACAAAGAGAATATGTTTTTTACAGGTATTGATGAGCAGGAATATGCAATAAAGCCTATGAATTGTCCGGGGCATATACTTATTTATAAGAGCAATCTGCATAGCTATAAAGAGCTACCTATAAAGTATGCTGAGCTTGGAACTGTATATAGGAATGAAAAATCAGGTGTTCTTCACGGTATGTTGAGGGTTCGTGGTTTTACTCAGGACGATGCACATGTTTTTTGTAGGCCTGACCAAGTTAAGGAAGAAGTAGAGAAGATTGTTAAAATGGCAATAAAATTTATGCACATATTCGGCTACAGAGAATTTCATGTTGAATTGAGTGTCCGTGATAGCGTTAACAAAGAAAAATATGCTGGTACTGATGAGGAATGGGAGCTTGCTGAGTCATCTCTTATTGAAGTTCTTGAGAAGATGGGAATTTCATACAATAGAGCAGAAGGAGAAGCGGTATTTTATGGTCCCAAAATAGATATTAAGTTGAAGGATATGCTGGGAAGATATTGGCAGGGACCAACAATACAGTTTGATTTTAATTTACCGCACAGGTTCAATGTTGTTTATACAGATAAGGACAATACTTCTAAACATGTTGTAATGATACATAGGGCTTTATTTGGTTCACTGGAGAGATTTATAGGAGGTCTTATTGAACATTATGGAGGTAATTTGCCAGTATGGTTATCTCCGTATCAGATAGCAGTGATTTCAATTACTGATGAGGTTTTAAATTATGCGAAGACTGTAGCATTTTATCTAATAGATAACGGTTTTCGTGTAAAAACCCTGTTTAGTTCAGACAAGGTTTCCTATAAAATTAGAGAAGCAGAGAAAGAAAAAATACCGTATATGGTGATTATAGGGAAAGAAGAGATGAAAAATGACAACATCTCAATTAGAAAGCATCAAGAGGGAGATAAAGGGAAGATGATGATTCCTGATTTTGTTTCCCTTATGAAAAAAGAAATTGATAGTAGGAGGTGATAATAGCCAAAGGTAAAAGTTTTAGTAAAAAGAGCCAATACAATATTAATAGAGATATAAGATCAGACTATGTGAGAGTTATAGGAAGTGATGGTAAGATGTTAGGAATATTACCCACTCATGAAGCAATCAGGCTCGCAGAATCACAGGGAATGGATCTTGTGGAGTTTTCACCTAATAATGATCCCCCTGTATGTAAGATTATTGATTTCTCTCGGTTCTTATACGAAAAGAAGAGAAAGCAGCAGGAAGCGAAAAAGAAACAGCACAAGGTGAGTGTGAGACAGATAAGAATGACGATAAAAATTGGTGATAACGACTATAATGTAAAACTAAAGAAAATACGAAAATTTTTAACATCAAAGGATCGTGTAAAGGTTATAGTAATGCTGCGTGGTAGAGAAATCTTACATAAATCACGAGGAATTGAGATTATAGAGCGTATAAAAGAGGATGTTTCAGATATAGCTCAACTGGAAAGTGCTCCTAAATTAGAAGGAAGTGGGCATATGTCTATACAGGCACTTTTTTTGCCAAAAAAATAGCATACTTATACAAGGAGGAATTTTTATGCCAAAGAAAAAAACTCTAAAGGCTCTTGCAAAAAGAGTGAAAATAACAGCAAGAGGAAGACTAAAAAGAATGAAAGCCTTTAAGAGTCACATACTTACTTCAAAGACCAGAAAGAGAAAAAGACATTTAAGAAGGTCAACAATAATGGATAAGGTAGATGAGAAGAAACTTATAAAACTTTTACCATACGCAAAAAAATAAGGAGGATACATGGCGCGAGTTAAAACAGGACCCCAGACAAAAGCAAGACGTAAGAAATGGTTAAGGGCAGCTAAGGGTTATTGGGGTGGTAAACATAGGTTATTTAAAACTGCCAAAGAAGCGGTTATGAGAGCGTATGCATATGCATACAGGGATAGAAGAAATAAAAAAAGAGAGATGAGAAGATTATGGAATATGCAATTAAATGCATATTTAAGACAGAGAGGAATAAGTTACTCGAAATTTATTTACGGACTTAAGCTTTTGAATGTTTCTTTGTCCAGAAAGATACTGGTTGAAATGGCAAGAACAGATGAAGAAGGATTTAATCAGCTTGTTGAAAAGACTAAGAAAGCTCTTAGTTCAGTGAGTAAATAATGTTACATCCTCTCTATTCCTTAAAGGAAGAGGTTGAGAATCTTTTTATAAGATTTGGCTTTAAGGAAGTAGAGGGGTATGAGATTGTAGATAGATATGAGAATTTCGAATTTCTCTCATTTCATCCTTTTCATTTGTCTATTGAAGAGAGAAATGCATTTATATTGAAGAATGGGAAGCTTCTTAGAACACATACTTCTTCTATGCAGTATAAGATGATGAGGAGTTTTTCACCCCCTTTTAAACTCTTTTCCAGTGGTAGAGTCTTTAGAAAAGAGCTTTCAGGAATACATAGGTATGTTTTTGAGCAAATTGAAGGGTTGTGGATGGATACTACTTTAACGTTTAAGGGCCTTTTGAATTTTCTAAATGTGTTTATTAAGAAGCTTATTAAGGTAGAGAAAATAGTTTTTATGCCTGCGTATTATCCTTATGCTCATCCAGGATTTAAAATTGTGAGTTTTTGTCCGGTTTGTAAAGGTAAGGGATGTAGGTTGTGCAAGCATACAGGGTTTTTAGAAATCATGGGGGCAGGTATGGTTTCTAAAAATATTCTTGAAAAAGCGGATATTGATAGTAATATATGGAAGGGGTTTGCTTTCGGAATTGATTTACAGGCTATAAGTGTATTTAAATTCAGATTAGAAAAGATAGATACCTTTCTTCGGAATAATTATTTTACCTTTAAAAACTTTAAAAAGTATGTTGTTTAATAAATCATGGCAGTAAACTTACAGGAATTCTCCACACAGTTAAGAAATGTAATATCAAGAGATAGAAAGGGATATGCTGATGCGCGAGTAATTGAAGAGGTTGAAGAGCGTATAATTATTAAGAATGGACTTGTTGAAAATGTTAGTATAAAAGAAAAGAAAGGCTTTGGTATCAGAATCCTAATTAATGGAAGGTGGGGTTTTGCTTCTTCTTCGCATTTGACAAAAGGTGAAAGGGACAAGATATACAGACGGGCAAGAGAAATTGCCTATTCTTCTGCAGCAGTATCACCTCCCTTAAAATATGTTGCATTTCCCCCTGTGGTAGAGGATCACTACTATACAAAATTCCAGATTGATCCTTTTAGTCTTCCGCTTATAAAGAAAATAGATTTTCTTATAAAGATTGATTCGATTCTTAAGGGAAACGATAATAAAGTAAATAGGCGAACTTCCTTTAGGTTTAAAAAAATAAGAGAGGTTTTCTTTAATAATAGGGGGAGTATAATCCATCAAGAGTTTCTTTTTTCAGGCGGTTATATAGAAGTCTATGTTAATGATAATGACAATGTTCAAAAAAGAACCTGGGGAGATATGCGTCAGGCAGGGTTTGAATTTATTGAGGAATTAGAGCTTCTTAAAAATGCAGAGAGAATTAAAGAGGAAGCTTGGGAATTAACAAAAGCTAAGCCTGTTTCAGATGGGGTTAAGGATATTATCTTAGATTCTTCAATAATTGCATATCAGGTTCATAATACTGTTGGGAATGTGCTTGAGCTTGATAGAATTCTGGGAACAGATATCGGAACTTCAGGTGGCAGCTTTATTAAACCTGCAGATATAGGCAAATTTAAAATAGGAAAAGAAGGATTAAACATTATTGCAGATGCTACGTATGCTCAGGCTCTGGGTACCTTTGGATATGATGATGAAGGGGTTAAGGCTCATAAATTTAACCTTGTTGAGGATGGAAGAGTTGTTAATGTTATGACATCTATTGATACGGCTCCTTTAATAAATCTTTCTTCTTCAAATGGTTCTGCCAAGGCTTCATCTTACGATAGAATTCCTACAATAAGAATGACAAATGTAAATATAGTACCCGGAAAATATTCAAAAGATGAGATTATTTCAGATATAAAAGATGGGCTTTATATAGACAGAATTAAATCATGGAGTATGGACACAGATTGTTTGAATTTTGTTGTATATGGAGAGCTTGCTTATAGAGTAAAAAACGGTAAAATAAAAGAAATATTAAGAAATCCTGTTTTTAGAGGGGCTACTCCTCGCTTCTGGGGTTCTGTAAAACGTATCGGATCTGAGTCTACATCAAGGTTGTGGGGTATTGTTAATAGAAAAAAAGGAGATCCTGATCAAATTATATTTGTAGGGCATAGGGTCCCAATGGCGAGTTTTGAAAATGTACAAGTGGGTTCTTTCTCTTTTTAGCCTTTTTACTATTTCATGTGTTTACTTTAATCTGTACTATAATATAGAAGAATACCATAGAAAAGGAATCGTAGCAGAACAAAAAAGGGAAGGTACAGGCAAGGTTAATCTTGAAAAATCCAGTAAAAAGGCTGCTATACTTATTAAAAAATATCCGCGTTCAAAATGGGCAAAGCCTGCTTTGTTAATAAGGGGTATAAACAGTTTTTACTTAAAGGATTATAATGAGGCTATTAAGATTCTGGAATATTACATTTCTATCTGGGGCAATGATAAAGAGAGTAAGGCTTTGTACTATCTTTTTTTATCATATTTATATGCTAACAAATTAACTGAGGCTGAGAGAATTCTAAAGAGTTTTAAGAAAGAAAAAGAGAAAATTCTCTTTTATGAAATTACCTTAAGAGAAAAACAAAAGGATACACTTCAAGCTTTATTCCTGGCAAAGAAGTACCTTAAGAAATATAAAAAGAGAAGGCTTAGAGTAATAAAAGAACTTTCAAACATTTATTCAGGTCTGGGAGAAATTGACAGTTCTTTACACTATTTAAAAGAGTATGTAAGGCTTTCTCCCACATCTGAAGAAAATTACACGGCGAGATTGGAACTTGCGGAGAGCTATATTAAACATAACCGTTTTAAAGAGGCTATTAAAATTATAGATGACATGGATGAAAATCTCTACTATAGTTTTAAAGAAAAGATTAAAATTATTAAGGCAAAGGCATATTTTTATACGGGAAGATATAAGGAAGCTGAGAGTATATTAAAGGAAATGAGGACTGGAGAAGCGGCATTTTTCCTTGCACAAATATATGAAAAGGAAAATAAGATTGATGAGTCAATTGCTTACTACGATAGTGTATCTCTACGTTTTGCAGATGCAAATTACAAGATTCTGGCCTTAAGAAAGAAGAAGCTTCTTGAAATGGAACTGGATAGCATTTTAAGTCCTGATAGCGCTCAGTATACTCTTGCTGAAACATATCTGATAAATTTGTCAGATGTTAATAATGCTTTGAAAGAGTACGAAACATTTATAAAAAGGTATCCAGAGAGTGAATTGTATCCAAAGGCATTATATGCAATTGGCTGGATAAAAAAGTATAAAACTAATGATACATCCTATTCTTACTTTTTTAAAACAATTATAGATAGTTTTCCCAATGATACTTTTCTTGTTAACAGGGCAAGAAAGGAGTTGTATGTTAGCAGAGATAGTGGAAAATAAACCTATTAATAAAGTTCTTTATTCGTTATGGGTAAAGGTGGAAGAGGCATATAAACTGCCTTTACCTGGTCAATTTTTCCTTTTGTATATAGATAATGTGTTTTTAGGAAGACCTTTAACCCCTGTTGATGTTAGCAAGACTCATATAAGATTTATATATATTGTAAAAGGGAGAGGTACGTTATATCTTTCTGGTTTGACAGAGGGGAAAATACGCATTGAAGGGCCATTTGGGAAGGGAATAGTGCCTGAGAAAGATAAGATTCTTCTTATTGCAGGAGGTGTTGGAATTGCACCATTGATTTATTTAATGAGGTTTCACGAAAGCAAGCATACAGATTTATTATATGGAGTTAAAAATGTTAGTGAGCTTCTTTCTGAGTCTGAGTACATGTATTATTTGAATAATTCCTTAATTATAACTGAAGACGGTAGTAAAGGGAAGAAAGGTCTTGTTACTCATTATATTAAAGAGGAAGACTATGATGAGTTTTTTGTGTGTGGTCCTTTAGGTATGTTGAAAACCATACAACAAATGGATTTTAAAAAACCAGTATATCTTTTCCTTGAGGATATGATGGGATGCGCTCAAGGTTTGTGTAATGGTTGTGCAGTTAAGTCTGTCAACGGAGGATATATAAGGACATGTATCAAAGGTCCTGTTTTTGAAACAAGAGAGATTATCCTATGAATGAAGAGGTGCTTTATTCTGAGTGTTGTGGTGTATTTTTCAAAAATCCTGTTCTTCTGGCTTCAGGAACATTTGGGCTTGGTGATTTATTCCCTGATGTGATAAGTTCTGCTGGAGGATTTATTACCAAGGCTTTAAGTTTAAACCCAATAGAAGGGAATCCTCCTCCCAGGCTCTATGACGATAGATGTTATCTTATTAATTCTGTAGGCCTTGAGAATCCTGGTGTTGATTATTTTATAGATAATATTTTAGATAAGATACCCGAAGATAGTAACTTGATTGTTAATATTGTAGGAAAAACAGTTAATGAGTATGAGTTGGTAGCTAAAAAGCTTGATGGAATTGAGCGTATCTCTGCTGTAGAGATTAATCTTTCGTGTCCTAATACCAGGAGAGAAATTCCTGCGAGATCTGCACAACTCACAGAAAAAATTCTGAGTTCAGTAAGGAATAGTATAAATAAACCTATATGGGCGAAGTTAAGTCCTAATTATGTTGATGTTTTTAAAATAACACAGGCAAGTGTAAAAGCAGGGGCAGATGCAGTAGTAATATTTAATACCTTTTATGGAATGGCAATTGATGTCTATAGTAAGAGGAGAATACTGGGAGCAGGTTCCGGAGGAGTTTCTTCTCCTGGTTTTAAGCCTTTTAATATGTATACAATTTATGAAATCAAAAGGCGTTTTGACATTTCTGTTATTGCGAGTGGGGGAGTTAGAAACGGCAGGGATGTTTTAGAGTATATTATGTCTGGTGCATCTCTTGTAGAAATAGGCTCTATTAATCTGGTGGAGCCCAAAGCCGTATTCCGTATTCTAAATGAAATATTAGAACTTATAAAGAAGTTAAATATAAAAAATTTTGATGAAATAAATCTGGAGGATTAGATGAAAACTGAACTAATTATTGCATTAAACCAGGAAACATTCCTGGAAGTAAAAGAATTTGTAGAAAAAACTGATAAGGTAGCACATTTTTTTAAAATAGATGCTGGACTGTTTACAAGATATGGTCCAGATATTGTGAAGTATTTAAAGGATAAAAACAAAAATGTTTTTTTAGATCTTAAAATACATGATATACCTTCTACTGCCAGTAGAGCTGCGACATCATGTATTGAGATGGGTGTTGATATTATTAATCTCCATGCGCTTGGGGGATTTGAGATGATGGAAGAAGTGATAAAAGCAAGCTGGCAGTTTATAGAAGAGAAACGACCACTTATATTAGGTGTTACAATTCTTACTCATATTGATGAAGCTGCTTTTCAGGATTTATTTGGTGAGCCTAAATATTCGTTGGAAGAAGAGATAATGTTATTGGCCCAGCTTGCCAAAAGTGCTGGATTAAATGGAGTTGTGTCTTCTCCTCAAGAGATAAGACGTATTAAGCATGATATGGGTGAGAATTTTATTGTAGCAACACCAGGAATTAGATTGCCTGGAACTGAAGTTGATGAGCATGCTCGTTCTTCAACTCCGAGAGAAGCCACCATAGAAGGTGCAGATTTTATTATCATGGGAAGGCCAATATATACAGCAGAAGATCCAGTGGAGGTTATTACCATGATAAACCACGATATAGAACAAGGATTAGAAAACAAGTCAGAACAAAAAAAAGGAGGTAATGAATGGCAGATATAAAGGGATATAATTTTCCTGATGAGCTTTTTTATCATAAAGAGCACATGTGGGTGAAGAAAGAAGGAGACAATAAAGTAAGAGTTGGTCTTGATGATTTTAGCCAGAAGCTTGCCGGAGAACTATCTTTTATTGAATTACCTGATACTGACAATGAGGTAAGTCAGGATGAGGTTATTGGTTCTTTTGAGACTGGTAAGTGGATGGGTAAGGTTTTTGCCCCATTGACAGGTACTGTGATTGAGGTTAACGAAGAGCTTGAAGATGAACCGGCTCTCATAAATGAAGATCCGTATGGTAAAGGATGGATTTTTGTGATGGAAGTAGATGATCCTTCTTCAATTGAAAAACTTATGCATGGTGATGCAATTGTTGGCTGGATAGAAGAAGAGATAAAGAAACACGGAGAGTGAGATGGAAGAATTCTTAAATTACATAAATGGTAAATGGGTTCCTTCTTCTTCAAAAGAGACATTTGAAAATAGAAATCCTGCTGATAGGGATGATTTAGTAGGAACTTTCCCAAAGTCTACAAAGGCTGATGTAGAAGAGGCTATAGAAGCTGCTAAGAAAGCGTATGTTTCCTGGAGTAAAACTCCTGCTCCCAAACGTGCTGATATTATGAGAAGGGCAGGTGAGATAATGGAAAGAGAAAAGGAAAATCTTGCCCGTCTTATGACAAGAGAGATGGGAAAGGTTTTAAAGGAAACAAGAGGCGATGTACAGGAAGGTATAGATACTGCTTTTTTCGCTTTTGGCGAAGGTCGGAGAATGCATGGAGAGACTGTTCCGAGTGAATTATCCAGAAAATCTGCATATGTATTAAGAAGGCCAATGGGGGTATGGGGATTGATAACTCCATGGAATTTTCCTATTGCAATTCCTTCATGGAAGGTTTTCCCTGCTATATTGTCAGGTAATACAGTTGTTTTAAAACCTGCTTCAGACACTCCAGCAAGCTCTGCAAGACTTGTAAAGATACTTGAGGAGGCTGGTCTACCACCTGGAGTTGTAAATCTTGTAACAGGAAGCGGGAGTATAGTTGGAGAGGCTCTTTTGAATTCTTCAGATATAAGGGGAATCTCATTTACAGGTTCAAGTGAGGTTGGTAGAAGAATAGCTGAAGTTTGTGGTAGGACTTTGAAACGTGTTTCACTTGAAATGGGTGGTAAGAATGCTCAGATAGTACTTGAAGATGCCAATCTTGAGCTTGCTCTTGAAGGTGTTTTGTGGGGAGCATTTGGTACAACAGGGCAGAGATGCACTGCTACATCAAGATTGATTGTCCAAGAGAGTATTTATAATAAATTTATTGAAATGTTGGTAGAAAGGGCGAAAAAAATTAAAATAGGTAATGGGCTGGATGAGAGCGTGGAAATGGGGCCTATTATCAATGAACATCAGAGAACAACTATTCACGGTTATGTTGAAATCGGAAAGAGTGAAGGTGCAAGGCTTCTTATCGGTGGAGAATACTATGAAG
>JALVRC010000002.1 GCA_027025255.1 Caldifarciminota bacterium | reverse complement strand
ACTTTTACCCTGCCATCAAACAAAGCTTGAATAGGTAAAATAGAAGCCAATTCCCCATGATAAAATAAATTCAGGAAAAAAGTTTCAATTACATCATCTTTATGATGAGCAAAAGCCACAGTATTTATTCCGTTTTTATCCATCCAATCAAATATACTCATTCTCCTCTTTAAACTACAGTAAAAACACGCTTTTTTATGGTTATAAAACTCAAAGCCCTTGTGATTAATAACTGTAAGCTCAACCCCGAATCTTCTTATCCATTCTTTCATTTCTTTCAAATTGCTCTTGACAAAAGGCACTTGTACATGAACTGGCAAAAGTTTATATCCTTTTCTAAAAAGCAAATAGAAGAGGAGAAGACTATCTTTCCCGCCTGAAATGCCAATAGCTATCTTCTCCTCTTTTTTTACAAGTTTGTGGTAAGAAATCGTTTTTACCAATAACCTGTAAGCATAGGTTAAATCTACTTTATCTCCTTTATTTCATGGTAGTATTTTATACCGCTTAAGATTTTAAATTCAGTTCTTCTATTCTTAGCCATACCTTCTTCCGTTTTATTATCCGCTATCGGCTGACTGGCTCCGTACCCTTTTGCCTTTAACCTTTCAGGGGAAACATTAAAATGCTCTATAAGATAATTTATAACGCTTTCAGCCCTTGCTTGAGACAGCTCCATATTATTCTTAAATTCTTTTGTATGGCAGGGGCGAGCATCAGTATGACCTCCAACTTCCATTTTTATATCAGGATTTTCTTTTAGAATCTTACCTATTTCATTCAAAATTTCATAAGAATCAGGCAAAATATCTGCTTTAGCTGTCTCAAAATGTATAGCATGTAAAACAATTATTTCTTTTTCCCGACGCAATGGGAAATCCTTTTTCAAGGTCTCCTTAGGTTTAATCACAACATCAATTTCCTGTTTAAAATACTTTTTATTAATAGGAACAGCCTTAACATGGTATTTACCTCTATGAAGGCTATCTATTTTATAGAACCCTTTCTTATCAGTAAGTATTGAATCATGTTTTTCTCCTGTTCCTGTGATATAAATCCATGCCTCTAAAGGCTCCTTTGTCCTGGCATCAAATACATTACCTGCTATACTTCCAGGAGGAATCTTTTCAAGATATATAATCTTTTTCGTTGTTTTACCAGCAACAATTGACATATTATCATCTTTGGGATAATACTCATCTTTGGTAACACTCACATCAATATTTCCTGGTTTTAAACTCTTTTTAACAAACTGCCCCTCTTTATCCGTATTATAGGCTCCCCTTAATCTACCCTGAAAACGCAAATCAGCAATAAGAGGTTCGTGAGTTTTCTTATCTAAAACTTTTACTATAAGATTACCTCTCATTGGCCTTTTACCAAAAGAATATATCGCTTCTAACCTTTGAGTTACACCCAATTCTCCATAAGGAACAACAGTATAATCAAATCTAAAAGATCTATAATACACACCTAAGCCTGAAGTAAAACCAGATACCCATCCAAGTCCCTCTTTAGTTCCATTTACTTTAGTTTCAATTGTTTGTGGCCCAGTTTTATATCCTGCCCGCAAATCGAGCATATCAAGCAGTTTATACTCTACTCCCACATGAAAGGAAGATTGTAGCTCAATATAATCCAATCTATAATCCACTAAGCCATGTAAATCTCTTCCTCCTATATCAAACCCAATCTGCATAAATAAAGGCAAAGCCCTCGATGAAGTAGCATACCCCATATTAGAAAGTAAAAAACCTGCACCAAAATATCTATATGGTCTATAATTTATTGAGATATCTCCAGCAAAACCCATTGCAGAAGATGAGTAATAATTATCGTAAATAAACTTAAAATTACCTCCCAGGTTTAAACCCTCAAAAAATAAGCTATGCGTATATCCAAGTACATATATCAAATTATAAACATAAATAATACTATCCTGATTAACAGGGTAGTTATTCTCGTCCCAATGCTCAATTCCAGTACAAGTTGAAAAATTTAAGCCTGTTGAAATTGTAGCATCAATTGTATATGGCCATACAAAAGCAATATATTCGTCTCTTACATCCTGAATCCATTCATGATGCAGAAATAAAACCTCATAGTGATTCAATCTATTCAAGGCTGCATTATTCCACCATACGCCCTCTGCATCTTCACCATATCCTATATAAGCCCCTCCTAAAGCTGCAGCTCTTGAACCAAAACCTATTTTAAGAAGAGGTTGAAATGTTATACCTTCACCTGCTAATAGTATTAATGGTAAAAAAAATAAAATATATCTTTTCACTAATTACCTCCTGCTACTGCTTTTTTTATAACTTTTCTAATCTTATGAGTAGAATTTATGGGTTCAAATGTTAAAATATAAAAATATATTCCATCTGAAAGAAGTTCACCTTTATAATTAGTCCTATTCCAGAAAACACCGTTATTGTCATCTCTACTATAAAAATGTCTACCTGCTTTATGTAAAACGTGTTCTATTAAAGTTGTCACAAATTCACCATTTCTATTGTAAATATCAAGTGTAACATATCCATCCTCTGGTAAAAGATAAAAGAAATCTGTCTCTTTAATAAACGGATTAGGATAATTA
>JALVRC010000001.1 GCA_027025255.1 Caldifarciminota bacterium | reverse complement strand
TTGTTGTCTACCCTTGCTTCAAGAATATCTCCTATCTCTGCATAGTAATTCTTTAACGATGAATGTAATGAACTCTCTTTCATCTTAAAAATTGTATTTTTTTCTCATATTTTATTATACCTTTATTACCAAGAAAATCAAGATATATAATAGGATAATATTTATATCCATTAAAAAATTTGCAAAAAAACACTTTTCTATTACTTGACAATGAAATTAACTTATGTATACTTACATCTATGGAGAATATAGAACAGAAACTCATACCCATCTATATAATGGGTAAAAAATATATGGTCCCGGAAAGCCTTACAATAATAACCGCAATGGAATACGTCGGATATCAGTTCAAAAAAGGTATCGGATGTAGAGAGGGTTTCTGTGGAGCATGTGCAACAATATATAGAATTGGTAGTGATTATAAACTTAGAACCGGACTTGCCTGTCAAACAGTTGTACAACCTGAAATGTATCTTGTCCAGATACCTTTCTCGCCTGCAAAAAAACCTTCGTATGATATCGAAAAATTAAAACCTGACGTCTCTACTATACAGGAGTTCTATCCTGAAACTTTTAGATGTGTAAGTTGTAATACCTGTACTAAAGCATGCCCGCAAGAATTAGAGGTAATGGACTATATTCAGGCAACTATAAGAGGAGATTTCAAACTCGTTGTTGATCTATCCTTTGATTGTATTATGTGTGGATTGTGTGCAGTAAGATGTCCTGCCGAGATGGTACACTATAATATATCTCTATTAGTCAGACGCCTATATGGAAGATATCTATCTCCAAGATCTCAATTTCTACCAATTAGGATAAAAGAGATTGAAGATGGTAAATACGATAAAGACATGGAAGAAATGAAGCATATGTCTCGTGAAGAACTTGAAAAAAGATACAAAGAAAGAGACTTAAACTTTAAGATAACATAGGAGGGAAAATGTATCCTGATTATATGCTGGAATCTATTAAGCTTGTAGAAAAAACAAGAAAGGAAAGATTTGAAAAGGTAAAACGAGGAGAAAGATTACATCCACCAATGACAATGCAGGAAAGAGAAGATATCCTTTCCAGATTTCACCCTGACTATAAACTGGATGCCAAAAAACCAATAAGAGTCGGACCTAATAAAGGTGAGAAAATGATTTCAAGGGTTGTTGATCTTTTAGAATCACATTCCAGAATCAATCCTCAGCAATTCTCAATAAACCCTCCAGATATTGAAACAGATGTTTTAATTATTGGAGGAGGAGGAGCTGGATGTATGTCAGCTATCTGGGCAAGGAAAAATAATGCTAAGGTTGTTTTAGTTAGTAAACTAAGAATTGGAGATGCCAATTCAATGATGTCTCAAGGAGGGATGCAAGCAGCAGTAAACCCACATGATAATCCTGTTATTCATTACCTTGACATTATGGGTGGAGGGCATTTTGACAATAAACCAGATCTGGTTCGAGCATTAACCATGGATGCACCAATGATTGTTGAATATCTAAACTCTTTAGGAGTTATCTGGGATAGAGAAGAAGATGGTCACTTTTCTACAAAACCAGGTGGAGGAACATCAAGAAGAAGAATGTTATCTGCAAGAGACTATACTGGAGCAGAAATAATGAGAGTTTTAAGAGACGAAGTCAAAAGCCATCCAGAAGATATAAAGATTATAGAATACAATTCAGCTATAGAGCTTATAAAAGATGAAGATGGGCAGGCTGCAGGAGCGATACTTTACAACATGGAAACAGATGAATATATTGTTGTGAAATCAAAAACAACCATAATCACCACAGGTGGATTTGGTAGACTACATATAAAAGGCTTTGCTACCACAAATCACTATGGAGCTACTGGAGACGGACTTGTTTTAGCATATAGAGCTGGAGCAAAGCTATTATATATGGATTCAGTTCAATATCACCCTACTGGAGCAGCTTTCCCAGAACAAATAGTGGGTTTTTTAATAACAGAAAAAGTAAGAGGGTTAGGAGGACAACCAGTAAATAAATACGGAGAGCCTTTTGTCTTTCCTCTGGAGCCCAGAGACATTGAGGCAAGCGCTTTCATTCGTGAATGTACAGAACGAAACAATGGAATAAAAACCCCAACAGGCAAAGTAGGGATATGGCTTGATTCTCCTATTATTGAAATGATAAGTGGGAAGGGCACTATTCAGAAAGCTTTACCAGCTATGTATAGACAATTTAAGAGATTTGATATAGATATTACCAAACAACCGATGCTTGTCTATCCAACATTACACTACCAAAATGGAGGGATTGAGATAAATGAATATGGAGAAACAACTATACCTAATCTCTTTGTAGCAGGTGAGGCAAGTGGAGGAGTTCATGGAAGAAACAGACTGATGGGTAATTCTGTACTTGCTTATAACGTCTTTGGGAGACGTGCAGGTATCCATGCAGCATTAAAAGCAAAAGAGGTAAAAATAAAGAAATTAACATTAGAACATGTTAACCAATATGAAAAAGAGCTTGAAGAAGCAGGTATTCAAACGGAAAGAACAGCTCCCATTCTTATACCTGAATATCGTAATGCAGAGGTTTTAAAAAGACATAGGCTTGATTACACTCCCTTCATACA